>PXAA01000034.1 GCA_003567205.1 Bacteroidales bacterium | reverse complement strand
GATCAAGGGCAAGTGGGCGCACCGCAACATCCCCACATTTGAAGAAATCTTCCGGTAAGTTTTGCTTCCGGACGGGTCTGTTTCCGGACTGGTCTGTTTCCGTCAGGGTCCGCCCAGGCAATGTTACCCCCGGGCCGGTCTTTTGCTGCCGAAAAAATCCTTTAGCAACTGTGCCGATGCCTGGCTCCCCACCCCTTTTTTCACCTTGGTCCTGGGATGCAGCAGGTGGTCTGAATATTTGGTAAAACCACGCTTCTCATCATCTGCACCGTAAATCAAGCGGCCTACCTGTGCCCAATGCAGGGCTCCTGCACACATCGCACAGGGCTCCAGGGTCACATACAGGCTGCACTGATCCAGGTATTTTCCGCCCAGGTGATTCGCTGCCGCCGTGATGGCCTGCATTTCTGCGTGGGCCGTAACGTCATTGAGCCGTTCGGTCAGGTTATGGGCACGGGCAATTACATGCCCTTCACAAACCACCACCGCACCCACCGGCACCTCATCATCATCAAAGGCCTTACGGGCTTCCCTGAGGGCCTCCCGCATAAAGTGATCATCTGAAAGCAAATCTTTTACAGGCATATGTTTGAAGGGGTTGTTTGCTACCGGATCATCCATTGCGGGGCGCACTTTCCAGTTTTGCCTTTATCCAGTCAAATTTGTTTCGCAGGTAACATTTTACCAGCAGAATAACCTTATGGGTATTGGATACGCGAAAACGTTTTTCGTGCACCTGTCCGGGATGGGCATGCTGTATTTTACGCAACAGTTCGAGGTAATAGCGATAAGCAAGATACACCCCGAGCCGCACTTCCTTATTCAGGGATTTAATCCCCGGGAAAGCACTCTGAAAGTCTTCGCGGATCTCCTGCTCAATTTTGTTTTTGTCGTCGACCGAAAAGCTCATTATGTTCACTTCAGGAAAGTATACCCGTCCCCTTTCATCAAGATCCGAACGCATATCGCGCAAAAAGTTCACTTTCTGAAATGCTTCGCCCAGCTTGCGGGCAGCCGGGAACAGGGCGCGGTATTCTTCATCACGGCCTGAATAAAACACCCGAAGGCACATCAGGCCAACCACTTCGGCCGACCCGTATATGTATTGTTTGTATTCTTCTGCAGAAAATTCTTTTTTATGAAGGTCCATCTCCATGCTGTATAAAAAGGCATCGATCAGTTCCCTGTCGATCTGATACGCATGCACTGCCCACTGGAACCCGTGCAATATGGGGTTGGTGCTCATTTTCTTGTCGATGGCCTCATGGGTCCTTTGTTTAAAATCGGCAAGCAATGAAGCTTTGTCCTGGTCGTGAAAGGTATCCACGATCTCATCGGCAAACCGCACAAATCCGTAAATGGCATAAATGGCCGGGCGGTACTTTTTATCCAGTGTGCGCACCCCCATGGAAAAGGATGTACTGTAATTCTTTGTGGTGATTTCACCACATTTCAGTGCATTACGAGTGTAAAGATCCATAAGCTCCGGTTATGCGTTCTACAAGCAGTTTGGAACTGAT
Organism: Bacteroidales bacterium; assembly: GCA_003567205.1. Taxonomy (GTDB): domain Bacteria; phylum Bacteroidota; class Bacteroidia; order Bacteroidales; family UBA7960; genus PUPG01. The sequence goes on along the minus strand of PXAA01000034.1, from coordinate 1,554 downwards.
CACGGCCATGGGCAGGCCGGTGCCGGGCACGGTGGATGCCCCGACATAAAATACGTTTTTAAATTCTTCATCAAAATTTTTTGGCCGGAACCCCCCGATCTGGTTTAGGTTGTGCCCCAGGCCCAGGCCGCTGCCCTTGTATAAATTGAAAGCATCACGCCACTCAACGGGGGTCATCACAGTTTTTGATATTATATGTTTCTGCAGGTCAATGCCTATGCGCCCCGACAAATCACGGATGATGCCGGCCGCGATCTGCTCACGGTCCGACCAGTCAGGCTTGAATCGCATATCGGGGACCGGGCAAAGCACGAATACGCTTTCGCAGCCTTCGGGCGCACTTTCAGGATCAGACTTCGACACCACATTCACATAATAATAGGGCTGATCAAGCTTGATGGCGTTCTTGAAGATCTTGCCCGAGTATTCCTTGAAGTTTGTTCCAAGGAAATAATTATGCAAGGGCACATCCGGCAGTTTGGTGTCAAGCCCAAGATACATGGTAAAAGGAGCCAGTGTCCATTGCAGTTTGTCCATCCTGGCAGCCGAGAACTTCTTGCGCCGGAATATCTTATGACGGAACCAGGCGGCATCGGCATTCACCACAAACAAATCGGCCTCCCAATCCTTGCCGTGCCGGTCGATCATGGCCGCAACTTTCCCGTCCGCCTGCCTGTAATCCACAATCTCCGTATTGAAATGCATCACCACACCAGCCCGGTCCAGCTCTTTGCGCAAACCTTCCACAATTTTATACATGCCCCCCTCTACATTGTGATACCCGTCATGTACCAATTCGGTGTACGACAATATGGTGTAAATGGCCGGAGTATCAAAGGGGGTCGCTCCCAGGAAAAAGGCCACCAGCGAAAAAATCTCTTTCACTTCACGCGATTCAAAATGCCGCTCCATTTCTGTCCATACCGAACGCAACAGTTTGGGCGAATGCCTCACCGGGACCCGGAGCAGGGTTAAGAGGTATTGAAACAGGGAGTCATAGTTTCGTTTCAGGACCAGGTATTCAGTATCGTGGAAAAATCTGGCAGCCCCTGCCAAAAACCTGTCCATCTTCCGGCGGAAGTCAGGCTCCACCGCCTCGAACTCTTTGGCGAGCCGGTCGAGGTCGCGGTAGATTATGTAGCGCTTGTCAGACCCCCTGAAATTTACGGCGTACAGCACATCCAAATCGCGAAAGGTAAAAGGCAGCCGGGTTAAACCAACGTCCTTGCGGAACTCTTCGAATTCATAGGTCATGCTGAAAAAAGTCGGCCCCAGGTCGAATGTGAAACCGTCTTTTTTCAATTGGTTCAGCCTGCCTCCGGGCTGGTGGTATTTTTCCACCATTTCTACTTTATATCCACGGCTGGCCAAACGAAGGGCTGAAGTCATGGCGCCAAGACCCGTACCTACAATGAGTGCTTTTCCCATTTTTGTTATATTGGCTGTGAATTTAATCAATATCTTGCAAAATGAAACAAAAAAGTGCGGTCATAGGTTCAGGGGTGGCAGGAATTGCTTCTGCAATCCGCCTGGCTGCCAAAGGTTATTCGGTTG
>PXAA01000115.1 GCA_003567205.1 Bacteroidales bacterium | reverse complement strand
GCAAAACCTGCCTTCAGACTGGAAGTCCTTTCCCCATTCCAATTCAACCAGGAAAATCGGAGACTTGTTTATCAAAGAAAACAAACACCTTGTTTTGCAGGTTCCTTCGGCTGTGGTGCAGGGTGATTATAATTATCTGCTGAATCCCGGGCACAGGCTTTTCCCCGGTGTGCGGATCCTGTCTATTGAACCGTATGTTTTTGACCACCAGAAACCATAGTCTTCTTCGATACACTCTCCTGATGAGCCACTCCATCGGCTGAGCCCTGCATAATACTCAGCCGCATGCCAACTTCTGCATTCACTACAAGTTCGTTGCCGGCATCCCTGATTACGGCCTGGTAGCTCATTTTTTCAGGAGCCTGGGCAAAAACAGAGGGGTTCACCAGTTTTTTTTGACATCCATTGTAAGGAATCCGGTGGTCAATGGCAAACCGGTATTGAGACGGTATATCTGTTGTATGTCGATCCGGGCGCTTTTTGTTTTGCTGTGGACAATCCGTCCGGCGATGGTTTTATCGTCGCTGACAAAAAAACAGCCTTTCCTTGCCGGTGATGTTTTTCAGATATCCGGGGTAATAAAATCCGGTAACGGTTCCCTTGATATCCCTGAATGCATTGGCTTTTCCTTCACCCGCACAAAGGCCTAATTCCCCGAAGTGGGCCTGGATCATAAAGGCATAGATCATGTTTTTTGAAGGCAAAATCCGGGGGACAATGCTCAGAAGATCGTCATGGCGGCAATCCTCGATTATTTCATCAAAATCCCTTGAAAACAACCCAGACGCTCCAGGATGCCGCCAAAGGTGAGCGCAAAGAACACCAGGGTGCCGGTGGTGCCCCAAGAAGCACCCAGGGCAAGCGACATGAGTGAACACAGGATAAAGCCACTGACCAGGAACCATTGCGGCGATATGATCTGCAAACCATGGTAAATCAAATAAGGCAATGTGCCTGAAGCCACCCAGGAGCCAATCAGGATCCCGATCAGAAGCAATATGGCAATGGCAGGCAGCGAGATGATCACAATCTTGAACATGCCCTCTTCGATGTCGGACCACTTCCATCCACGTAAAACGCCGATAAGCGCGGCAATAAAAATGCCGAACATCAGGGGTGGCTGTGGATCAAAGCTGTTGAATGCAAGCAATTGAAGGGCCAGCAGTGAAACGGTGGTGATGATGGGGATAATCGCCAGTTAAATGGGCGTATCCGGCTTGAAGCGGGGTTTTTCTTTCATAATGAAAAGCTTGCTGGATTATAAAACGAAAATACGATTTGTTTTTAAAGCATTGCCCGATACGTGTATAACAACTTTACAAAAACCATTAAAAACCTTTAATTATTTGAAAAAGAGGCTTACTATTCATATATTTGAATGGTATTAAAATGTATATATAAATTTTAAATGCAAGTGGAGGATTTATTATGTTACAGCAAATTAAAATGAAGATCAGGTTTATTGTTATAATCATTTTGTCGCTAATTTTTTCAGCCCCTGTATTCAGCCGGGGAGGTGACCCTGAAGCATTGGAGGTTCTGAATACATGGCGAACACATTATGAGGAGTCTATTGAAGGGATCGATGATTTTATTGTTGTCAAAGAGCAACAAACCATCTATTACGAAAAAGCATATGATAATGGCCGTCCTTATTTTCAGGCCCGTGTAGAAACAGAAGCTGAAGAAGATTTGGAGTCCACATCACCCGTAACGGATGCAGACCTTTTCTCAAAAGTTTATTCTTCTTTACAGGAAAAAGCCATCTATAAAGGTACAGATGAGGTGAATGGACATCATGTCCATGTGATTTATGTAAACGAACTGGAGGGAATTTTTGATCCCGATATGCCGCAAATCTTCAAAGATGTTTACTTGCGTATTGACCCTGACAAGTGGGTGCTCAGGGAGGCCCAGCATACAGCAGAAATTGAATATGAGGGGGGGGTTCGCAAGGTAACCCAGGTGATGCAGAACAGAGATTGGCGCGATGTGAAAGGTATGCAGGTTGCCTATGAAACGGCTATAATCATAAGGGGACTGTCTTTAACAGAAGAAGAGCGCCAGGAAGCAATGGAAAGCATCCGGAAATTTGAAAAGGAGTTGGAAGGTATGCCTGAAGTGCAAAGGAGGATGGTGGAACAAATGATGGGTGATCAGGTTGCAAATGCCCGAAGAATGCTTGAAGACGATGAAGTCGAAATGGTTAGCCGCGTAAAGGAGGTAAAAGTCAATACGGGTTTGTGAGGTGAAGTGGTTACGAATTAATAATTTCCGACTTATCAACAGATACTATAAGATCAACAATCATTTCCCTTAAAATATAGGATAACACATAAGGGCGCAGCAATTTTTATTGGTGCAGGATATGACTTTAAAGAGGATGATTTCAACAGACTAATTGGATTGAACCCCCAAACGGGGAAAAAATACAAGCTGGCTTCTGATGAGAGCAAGGTCAAAAAATTAATCATCGCACAATTTGAGCGGATTAAGGATGTGGTTGAAGAAATCCACATGACGGAAGATTACAGCCATCAAAAACTCAGGACTAAGCTAAAGCGTGGCAGAGGTGCTTATGTGGTCGTGGTGTTTGAAAATAAAATCAAACAGCTCAAGCTGGCTGGTCGAGCTGGAAATGCAGCCAATTACGCAACTGCAAAAAAGTTTTTTGCAAAATATTCAGAAAGACTACGTTTCGTGGATATAACGCCACATTGGCTGGAACGTTTTGAAGACTGGGCCCTCAATGAAGAAAAAATCAAAACTACTTCATTTTCAATATATTTGCGTGCATTGAGGGCATTGTTTAACGAAGCCATACATTCAGGGGAAATTCCAAAATCAGCTTATCCCTTTAAATCGCAGGAAAGAAGCGGGTACAAAATTCCCAAAGGTGAAGGCACCAAAATTGCATTAACCGCCAAACAGATACAAGCTTTAGCCAGCCTGGAACTCAAGAACAGTAAAAAGCGTTGTCGAGATATGTTTTTGCTGTCATTTTATCTGGGCGGAATCAATTTTAAAGACTTGTTAAATTTGAAATGGAAAAATATTTCCAATGGCGAAGTTCGTTTCATTCGGGG
>PXAA01000039.1 GCA_003567205.1 Bacteroidales bacterium | reverse complement strand
TCCCAAAATCATCGGCTGAGCTGTTGATCGGGAACCCGACATTCTCAGGCGGTGTCCATCCATCTGTTGTATAAGTGGTCCTGAAGATATCAAGTCCCCCCAGGCCGGGGTGCCCGTCGGAGGCAAAATACAGACTGCCATCTTCATGAACATACGGGAACATCTCACTTCCTTTCGTATTGACCACTTCTCCGAGGTTCTCAGGGGGACCAAACTCATCATTGCGGGTATTGCGCCTGGCCACCCAAATATCTTTTTCGCCGATACTGCCCCGCATATCCGATACAAAGTAAAGCGCAAGTTCATCGGAACTGATGGCTGGGTGGCCCACAGTTACTGCACTGTCAGTGGTTAGCCGGACCTCTTGCGGATTGTCCCAGTTGGCCCCATCCCTCCTGGCCCGGAATATCCTGCATCCCATGTCCATCTCTTCCGCCCTGGTGCAACGGGTAAAATACATCACTGTGGCCGCTGCATTGATGGAAGGAGCCCCTTCGTTATATTCCGTATTAACGGGGCCTTCATCCAACAGCGATGGCCTGTCCCAGTTTCCTGCCCTGTTCTGATAGGTTATAAAAAATGAGCTGTGTTTGTTGCCGGTCCAGGGGTCTGTATCGTTGCCCATAGCGGCATCCCTCGAAGAAGCAAAAATCAGGCTTGATGCCCGGTGATCAGCAAAAGCCGGGGTATAATCGTCTGCACGCGAATTAAACAGACGAACGGATTCCACCTCATAATCCTCTGGTTCCTCCAGCAATTGCATGGCCAGCTCAACAGAGGCTATCCCATGTGGCCCACGCCAGTCGTCGGGAACCTTTTCAGCATATTTTTTATATTGTTCCAGGGCGCCCTCGTACTTGCCGTTGATCATCATGGCGTCAGCGAGATAAAGAATGGCAATTGGTTCAGGATAATTAAACCGGACCGCCCGGTTGAACCATGCTTCGGCCATCCTGTGGTTATGGGTGTACCTGTAACACAATGCAATCTTAAAAGTCAATCGGGTGGCTTCGTCCCTGTCGCGGCGACTGATTCGATTGTATGCCCGCCGGTACAGGTCAACAGCCTCATTGTACTGGCGAAGCTCAAAAGCCTTTTCGGCCCTTTCCAGGCGTCTGTTCTGAGCCATAACCCCTTCCGGGGAAACAGTCAGAAAAACAACAAAAAACAGCAAGAGAGGCCTGATTAACTTATGCATAAATTGGTCACGTTTGCTAAAAAATTATGCGTTTTTTACCTTATGCAATAACGCCGGAGGTTTAAAATAATTGTTATGGTCCCGGCTGTTTAATCCGGATCTTTCCCGCTGCTTCGGTAAGGGTAAGGAATGTCATTATCATGTTCTGATTCATCAACACCCTTGTCTGCCTCATCTGACCCTGATGTCTGGTCCTGGTTATCCGGAACCTCCTTTTTAACAGCATCTGCCCCGTCTGTGGTATCCAGTTGATTTTCAACTTCCGAGGAGTACCGCTGTATCTCGGAATTGATCTCGCGCTGCACCTTCCTGACCTCATTCATGCCCCTGCCTACCATACGGGCTATTTCCGGGATCTTTCGGGGACCAAACAATAGTAAGATCAGCAAGAGAAGAATCAGTATTTCTCCGCCGCTGATGCCAAACAGAAGGGTATGGGACCACATTGTTTTTGAAGGTTTACACTGGCAAAAATAATGCTTTCTACCGGAATAACACAACGAATTGCTGTTTTTGGCAAATGGCTTATTTTTTAAAAAAATCGATTCCATTTACTTCATAAATGTTTACTTTTATTGCCAATAAAAATGAAACACTTATGCTACCCTTTCAGAAGAAACTCAGCAATTCCTTTTATGCAATGCTAAGCTTACCAGCTACGGCCATGGGCTTTGGTCTGGCTGTTCAGATTGCCGCCCTGAGCTGGTTGTTAAGCACACAATATGGTCTTGAAATCAGGGATATCGGGCTGGTTTGGGCCACCGGACCGCTTGCCGGAATCATCGGTCAGGTTGTAATAGGTATAATCAGTGACAATGTGTGGGTGTGGAATGGCCGGCGACGTGCCTTTATCTGGATCGGAGGGGTGCTGGCCGCCCTTGGCTTGCTGGCGCTCCCCAATATCGGTGTCATACAGGCTTCGATGGGCCTTGAAGGTATACTGGGTGTTGCCATCGTTGTTTCACTGACCATAGACCTGGCCATTAACGTCAGTTTCAACCCCACCCGGTCCATTATTGCCGATGTAACCCCGGAGGGAAGGCCACGCACCAAAGGATATACATGGATGCAGACTGTATCGGGTTCGTTCGGCGTGCTGGCTTATTTGATTGGTGCCGTATGGGACAATTACGTATTGATCTATTTTGGGGTACTATTGGTGTTTTTATTCTCAGTGCTCCCTCCTTTCTTTATCAAAGAGCCACGGCACCTGGGGCAATATGGCAAGAATGACGATGAAGCTGCTGCAGCGAATAAGGCAATCCGTGAAGCGAAAAAGGAAAAGACGAATGAAGCTTCGCTGGTCGAGATTATGAAGACTATTTTACCGCTGTGGGGCTTTTTGCTTTATGCCATTTACGGAATTTTCGGGCGCTTGGGATTGATTCCACGCATTCCAAACTATGGTTTTGAGATCTTTTGCCTGCTGCTCACCGTTGGTGTGATGATTTATACCATGACCCGCAAAGAAGACGGTGTTTCGAGGGAAAAGGACGGCCTCACCGGCTTTCGCAAGGTACTCGCAGCCCACTCTTTCACCTGGATCGGGGTACAGACCATGTTTATTTACATGTTCGCTTTTGTTCGTTTCCGTGTTCCTGAGCTGGCTGATGTACAGATTGATCCTGAGCTATTGCTGATCAACGGGGAGGCAGAGTCCGCCAGGATTGCCGAAATCAATGACACCATCGGGCGCATAGTCAACTGGAGTTTCTTCTCGCTGAACCTGGTGGCAGCCATCATTCCCGTTCTGATCCTGGAACCACTGGCGGCCCGGTTTGGCAGGGTAAGAACCCACGCCGTCAGCCTGGCGATTATGGCGATTGGCTATTACGGCATACTGCAGTTTGGGTACGCCCCTGCTTTGATATATGCATTGATGGCCATTGTCG
>PXAA01000066.1 GCA_003567205.1 Bacteroidales bacterium | reverse complement strand
TTCACCCGTGGCGGGTCAGACCCTGAACCCTAATACAAAGCCTGTCTGGTTTAGCCAAAAAGTATCGGGGAGAAGAGTGCCAGGTTTAACCATTCATAGACATCAGGAATTCTTCGTTGTCGCGGGTATGCTTAATCCTGTCCATCAAAAATTCCATGGCTTCAAGTGAGGTCATGTCGGCAATAAACTTACGCAGCACCCAGACCCTGTTCATGATGTCTTTGTGTAGCAGCAGGTCTTCGCGGCGTGTGCCGGAGGCCACAATGTCGATGGAGGGGAATATGCGTTTGTTTGACAACTTGCGGTCGAGCTGAAGTTCCATGTTGCCCGTTCCTTTAAATTCTTCAAAGATCACTTCGTCCATCTTTGAGCCTGTATCTATAAGGGCGGTGGCAATAATAGAAAGAGACCCCCCGTTTTCGATATTGCGGGCTGCACCAAAGAAGCGTTTGGGTTTGTGCAGGGCGTTGGCATCCACACCACCTGACAACACCTTACCGGAGGCGGGTGATACGGTGTTGAATGCCCTTGCAAGGCGGGTAATACTATCAAGCAGGATTACCACATCATGTCCGCATTCCACCATGCGTTTGGCTTTTTCCAGTACAATATTGGACACCTTCACATGGCGCTCTGCCGGTTCATCAAATGTGGATGAAATCACTTCACCCCTTACATTGCGTGCCATTTCTGTTACCTCCTCGGGCCTTTCATCAATGAGCAGCACGATCAGGTACACTTCAGGATGGTTTGCCGCAATGGCATTGGCGATTTCCTGCAGCAGGATTGTTTTTCCAGTTTTCGGCTGTGCCACGATTAATCCGCGCTGGCCTTTGCCAAGGGGGGCAAACATATCTATGATACGTGTTGACAAGGTTTCCCCTTTGTGACCGGTGATCTGAAACTTTTCATCAGGGAAGAGCGGGGTAAGGAAGTCAAAAGGTACCCTGTCGCGAACCTCAGCAGGGATGCGGCCGTTGATCTGTTCCACTTTGATCAGCGGAAAGTACTTTTCATTTTCCTTGGGTGGACGGATGCCTCCTTTGACGGTGTCGCCGGTTTTCAGGCCGAATAACTTGATCTGACTTTGTGAAACATAAATGTCGTCCGGGGAATTCAGGTAATTATAATCAGAAGATCTCAGAAACCCATAGCCGTCGGGCATGATCTCGATCACCCCCTCAGCAACAATGATGCCGTCAAACTCATATACGGGTTCCCCTGTACGCTTGTCAAAACCTTTGGGCCGCTGATATGGCTCTCTTTCCTTGTCCTTGCTTTTGGCCGGTTGATCTGCTGCCTTATCTTTTGGCAGATCTTCCGTTATGACACCCTCTGTCCTTTCCTGGTGATCTGTCATGCCCGGCCTGTGCTGCAAACGCTCCTGCTTTTCAGAAAAGTGCTGTTTTTTGACCTTGTCCTGGTCTTTGCCACGGACAACCACTTCATCCTGCTGGTTTGCCTTTTTCTCTTGTTTCACTTGTTTTTGATGATCTGTTCCTTCTCTGGAATCAGCAGCCGGACGTTGTTCCTTTTTGCTTCGGCGCCCCCTCTTTTTGGTTATTTCCTTTTCCCTGGTTTTGTCTTCCTTTTGGGATGGTCTTTGCTCTTTCTGCGGCGGCTTACTCATTTGTGGTGCCTTAACCTCTTCAGGTTTATGGGTGCTTTCTGTTTTTTCGATTGCCTTATGCTCGGAAGAACTTCCGGCAGGGATCCGCTTGCGCGGACGCCCCGGCCTGCGGCCGGATTTCTGCTCTGGCCTGCTCTCTTTGGCAGGAGAAGGAGACGGGTTCAAAGCCTGGGCGTCAAGAACCTTATAAATAAGGTCTTGCTTTTTATATGAATCTACTTTTTTGATGCCTAAGCCCCTGGCAATGTCTTTTAACTCGGCAAGAAGCTTGTTGTTCAATTCTACGATGTCGTACATGGGATAATAGGTAATTTGGGTCTGAAATAAAATTATTTAATGATTAACCGTGCCATTGCATTATGAATGAGAGGCACTTTAAGCCTGCTTTCGGGCGATCGGCGGGAATGAACTTGCCAAAGCACCAACAATGAATGCTATTGAATGAAACAGTATAGTACAGGTATGTTTGTCAAAGAAAAATATTGAATAAGCAGGAATTGGTGCAAATATAAAGATTCCTGTTTAAACAAAAAAATTTTTTTCATAAAAGCTATCCGTTCTACCGTATTTGTTTACAGCTTTTTTACGTACTTTTGAAAATAATATTGTAAACCAATGATTAAAAATCATGCTACAACGTATACAAAGCATTTATTTGTTTCTGGTCTTTGTTTTTGCCATCCTGTTTGTCATGCTTCCCCTGGCGTACTTTCCTGCGGAAGCACCTGAAATTCCGTTTCGTCTATCGAAATACAACATATTTTATGACGCCCTGGGCGATCTGTCCGGTCACTGGATAGCACTTCTTTTACTGGGATTATTTGCTCTGGGCGTATTTTTAACCATTTATACCAGCTTTCAGTACAAGGATCGTCTTTTTCAGATCCGGCTGGGCAAATACAATATGCTGGTGCATGCGGCCATGATTTTGGTGGCATTTTTTCTGACAGACAATCTGCGCAACCAGGTGCACGATGCCGGGTTTTCCTACGGTCCGGGAATTTTCTTCCCGATAATTTCCCTGATATTTGTTTTATTAGCCAACAGAGCCATCAAGAAAGATGAAGAAATGGTACGGTCGGCCGACCGCATCCGCTAATTAGTCTTCAAGCTTTTTGATCACATAGTCTGAGTTAAACAAGCGAAGTGCCCCCATATATTTGAGCTTAAACTTGATAAAATCGCCCACTTTGTATTTTTTTGGGTTTTTACCGAGATCGATCACCAGGATATCGGAGCTGGCACCGGCCATTTCTACATTTTTATCGTTTGGGATCAAAAAGTCGGGGCCTATGTCCAAAAGTCCGACATCCAGCAATGCCCGCCAGGATGTTTTTCCGTAATTTGCATCGTTTATCTCAAAAGATTCGCCCGACGGATTTTCTGCCAGATTGCCTTCGGGAATTATGGGTTTTTCGAGCAGCTCTATGATTTCGGCTTTGAAGGTGATGACGTCGTCTTTCATCCCCTTGATTGTTTTACCGGTAAATAAGTTGGCCCCAAAATAAAGGGTTTCCCCTACACGAAAATGATTCAATCCCGGGGGCACTTGTTTTTTTGCCAGCATGGGGATGGTGACAGAGGTTCCCCCCGAGAGTAAATTGACCTTGCGGTTGAATTTAACCTCCACAATTTGTTTATAAAGGCTGAGTTGGATCAGCTTGTCGCGCGAGGGCATTACACCGTAAAGGCAGTTCAGGTTGGTGCCAAACCCAAGTATTTTAATGTTGGGCAGCTCAAAAACCCTGGAATAGAAATCAACGAGTTTCTCGCCCAGCACCCCCTCGCGCAATTCACCCATCTCCACCATGATGATAACCTGATGGACTTTATCTTGCTTCTGGGCTTCACGCGAGATCAGCTTCATGGTCTCCAGGTCGGAGTTCATACTCACATCAGCGTATTTGACTATGCTCCTAATGCTGCGTATTGGCGGGGGTTTGATATAAATGGTCTTTACCCCCGGGTCAATGCGTTTGATTGTGCGAAGGTTGGAAATCCTCGAGTCCATTAACTCCCTGGCCCCCAGTTTAATAATTTCTTTGATGTACATTGGGTTGCCGCATAGAAGCTTGGTTACAATCCCCCACTGGATGTTGTGTTTGTTGAACAACCTTTCCAGGTAGTTGTAATTGTGCGTCAGCTTCTTGCGGCTGATTGCAATTTCTGCCATGATTATTTATTTAGCGGGTCCACCGCATTTCCAGGTATTTACTTGTAAATCCAAGTTTTTCGTAAAGAAAACGGGCAGGATTCTCAGGTTCAACATGCAGTTTGATGTCTCCTTCGGCCTGATCGAATGTTTTAATCATCAATTCTTTGCCAAGCCCCTTGCCCCGGCAATCTTTGTGAACGGCAATATAAACCAGGATGTTCTCGGGAATATAGCCACCCATACCGGTTTTATTGATAATCACCGCACCGGTAATCTTGCCTTCTTCCCTTGATACAAGTATGAAACCGCCAAACTTTTTCTTATCGTCAAGGGCAAAGTTAATGCATTTTATGATGTACTTGTGTTCATCGCCAAACTGATCGAGATGTTCAAACAAAAAGTCAGCGATCTCTTTTTTTGTTTCTTCCGAAACCTTGTCTTTTGGAGTGAAAAATGTGTAACCCATTATTTTTTTCTTTTTTTATTGATGATGAAGTTAATGATAATAAATGAGATAAGGGACAATGATATGCCAAATATGTTTGGATCGAGGTCCAGGGGAAGCCCCCATTCGCCTATGATCAGGGTTATGGTGGTGCCGCCGCCCAGGAGCATTGACCAAAAGGCAGCAGCAGGGCGTGCATTTTTTAAAAACAGTGCCCCGATAACGGGTATAAACAACCCGGATACCATAAAAGCGTAAGAGTGGAGCATGAGCTCCAGTACGCTCGGCATCACCGAGGCCAGCATCAGCGCAATGACCCCGAGAATCAGTGTAAGTCCCTGGCTAACCAGCAGGAATGCCTTTCTTCCTTCAGGCACCTTAAACCACCTGGCTAGAATATCGATCAGGAAGTTTCCGCTGGACGCCATAAGGCAGCTGTCGGCGGTCGACATGATGGCAGAGAAATAGGCAGCCATCATCAACCCCATTAATCCGACAGGCAAAACGGTGCGCAGCAGTAATGGCAGGCCTTGCTCCGCATCAATATCGGAAGTTTCTGTAAAGCCAATGTATTCAAACATTCCCTGGGCGATTGCCACACGCGCAAACAGTCCCAGCAATACCCCCATGAATGCCATCACGGGCCACTCAAACAATCCGGCTATATACCACGCCTTCTGGGCCTGCTTTCTGTCGCGCGAGGCATAGATGCGCTGATAAAGTGTCATTCCCACAAACCATATTGGGATGATGGTGACGGCCCAGTTAAGCATTTGTTGCCACGAAATATTTGCCAGGCTGAAATATTCCGGGGGCAATACTTCCCTGATGCCATCCATTCCGCCCACACTGTAAAATGCAATAGGGATCCCGATAAAAACAAGTCCTGACATCAGAATAATCCACTGAATGGTATCTGTATATATCACCGCTTTGATCCCTCCCATAGCCGTGTAAACGATCACAATGATGCCCATGATAATCAAGGCTGTTTGCCTTTCCAGAAGCGGGGTAAAAGTGGCTTCTGCAAGGATGGCACCTGCCAGTATCTGTGAACTGGTAAAACCCAGATAGCCTATGGCAGATATGATGCCTGCCAGCATGGCCACATTGGGACTGTAAAAACTGCCCAGAAACTGTGGGAATGTGTAAAACGTCTTTGTTTTTTCTAAATGCTTAACCCGGGGTATGAGCAATACAGCGCTCAGCCAGGCACCAACCAGACCCGTAAACAACATCCACGACCCGGCCAGTCCCATGATAAAACCAAGCCCCCCCAACCCGATGGAAAACCCGCCGCCAACATCCGTGGCAACAACCGACAGGCCAATGTGTACGCTCCCGATTTTTCTGCCACCCACATAATAGTCGTCAACCCCCTTATTATGGATAAGGAAGTAAATGCCGATACCGATCACCCCCATCATGTATAAGGTGAATACCAGAATGTCCAAAAAATGCATTTGATTGTAAAGTGGATTTTTATACGGCAAAGATAGGAAATATTACGTTAAGGGCAAAATTGCGCCCCTAAGACTTTGTGCGCAAGTCTCTTATGAATACCTAAATATGTTTAAATTTGCAAGTCTGAAATCCGGGATTCGAGATTACCTTTGGTAAGCTCGAAAATGCCCGGTTCTTCGCCCAAGGGCTCATGATGATAAAATCAAAACGTATGTATCCGTGGGGCAACAAACGTCATTTCCATTCATTGTCGGACAGCCTTCGTCAACAATATGGCACGAGGTTGCAGAAGCTTACCATCAATGTCGGCTTCAGTTGTCCGAACAGAGATGGCACCGTGGCCACAGGAGGTTGCACATTTTGCAATAATGAGGGGTTTAACCCTTCTTACTGCGATCCGTCAAAGCCTATTTACCTTCAGATAGAAGAAGGTTTGTCTTTTATCAGGAAGCGCTATCCGCGTGCAACCCGTTTTGTAGCATACTTTCAGGCTTATTCCAACACGCATGCCCCCCTGGCCCGGTTGAAAGAAATATATGATGAGGCCTTGCAGCACCCAGCGATTTCCGGTCTGGTAATCGGTACAAGGCCCGACTGCGTGGATGAGGAAAAACTCGATTACCTGGCCCGGCTTGCAAAACAATATTTTATTAAAATTGAATACGGGCTGGAGTCATGTTATGACAATAGTCTGAAACGGATCAACCGGGGACATACATTCCGCGAATCCCAGGATGCCATTGCCATGACAGCCAAAAGAAAGCTGTTCACAGGTATTCATTTGATATTTGGTCTCCCCGGCGAAAACCGCACCCAAATGCTTGCTCAGGCAGATATGATCAACCGTTTACCGGTTCAGGCCGTTAAATTCCATCAGTTGCAGATTGTTAAAGATACGCCCATGGCCCTCGAATATGAACAAAACCCGGGTGATTTTGCACTTTTTGAACTGGATGAGTACGTAGATTTTGTGGTGTCATTTGTGGAACGATTAAGACCTGACATTGCCATTGACCGTTTTTCCGGTGAAATACCCCCACGACTGATAGCCGGAAAGCGTTGGGGTATGATCCGGTCTGAAGCAGTTGTCCGGAAGGTTGAGGAAAAAATGAAGGTTTTAGATACCCATCAGGGCCGCCTGTATATTCCGGATACTTCTAAATAATGGCCGGTAAGATCCCCTGCGCTGTTTTCCGGGTTCAACGAATTTCCTTATTTTTGGCTTCGTTTTTACATGATAATTGAAATTCTTTATGAAAAACAACAACAGTAATAATTTGGTTTCCAGGATTCTCGGATCGATTGAACGGGTTGGTAACAAGCTTCCCCATCCGGCTGCTTTGTTTGCCCTTTTTGCGTTTGCCATCATATTTCTGAGTGGCCTGGCTACATTATTTAATGTGACGGCGGTGCATCCGGGCACCGGTGAACAGGTGGCTGCCTTTAATCTGCTTAGCAGGGAGGGTTTGCATATGATCATGACCAGGATGGTTGTGAATTTTACCTCCTTTGCCCCCCTGGGAACGGTTCTGGTTGCTTTGTTGGGTATTGGTGTTGCGGAATCCAGTGGCCTTATGTCTACCAGCCTGCGTCTATTGGTTATCTCTGCACCAAAAAAGCTGCTGACTTTCGCCATTGTATTTGCCGGCATCTTATCCAATACAGCCAGCGAAGTGGGTTACGTGGTTCTTGTGCCCCTTGGGGGAATGATATTCCTGGCCGTCGGCCGCAATCCCATTGCCGGGATTGCCGCTGCTTTTGCCGGGGTTTCCGGTGGCTATTCAGCCAACCTCCTGCTGGGGACCATTGACCCGCTTCTGGCCGGCCTTTCGGAGGAAGCAGCGCGCATCATTGACCCCCTGTATAATGTGAACCCCACCGCCAATTATTATTTTATGTTTGTTTCCACATTTTTTATTGCCTTTATCGGAACATGGGTTACCGAAAAGGTGGTGGTGCCAAGGCTTGGGGATTATAAGGGGGAGGCAAAGCCCGAGGAAATCAAACAGCTGACCGGCGATGAAAAGCGTGGTATCAGGGCCACCTTCCTGGCCCTTGTTATTCTGGCCCTGATCCTGGTTTGGAGTGCTGTACCCATGGAGGGTGGTATATGGTCATCCATTCCCGGATCTGGTTTTATGCGTGACCCGGAAACAGGTGACTTGTTACGTTCACCCTTTATGAGTGGCATTGTGGCCATTATTTTTGTTGTGGCCGCCATATTGGGGATCGTTTACGGCATTGCGGCCAAAACCCTGAAAAGCAATTATGATGTGATCAACGGCATGGGAAAGTCGATGTCCACATTGGGAACCTATATAGTCCTGGTCTTTTTCGCTGCGCAATTTGTGGCTTACTTTAACTGGACCAATCTGGGGTTGATTTTTGCCATCCAGGGCGCCAATTTTATCGGATCACTGGAACTGGGTCGCATCCCCATAATGATTGCCCTGGTGCTGATTTCGGCATTTATCAACCTGGTGGTGGGTAGTGCCAGTGCCAAGTGGGCGCTTATGGCACCCGTGTTCATTCCTATGTTTATGTTGCTTGGATATTCACCCGAATTTACACAATTGGCCTATCGTGTGGGCGATAGTGTAACCAACATCATCGCACCCATGATGTCGTATTTTGCCATGATCGTTGCTTTTATGGAAAGGTATGACAAGAAGGCAGGGATCGGTACCATAATCGCCACCATGCTGCCCTATACATTTGTTTTCCTGCTGGCCTGGCTGGCAATGCTCATTATATGGATAATTCTAGGGGTTCCGATCGGGCCGGGTGCACCCCTGTTTTATGAATTATCTGGTATGTAATAAACATGCCGTGCACACCTGGATTATGTCTTTTTGTCCCGAAAGATTTATTATATTTACATCGGGTTTAAGCAAGCAAGAATGAAAGATATAAGGGCATGCGATGCCATCCTGGTTCCCGTGGATTTTACGGATGTATCGGATTATGCCCTGAACCACGCCACAGCCCTGGCAAAGATTTTCAATTACCGTATTTACCTGCTTCATGTTATTGGCAAACGGCAAAAAGGTACAGAGAAAGAGAAACAGGCAGAAGAAAGCCTGATTCGCATAGCCTCCCGCCTGAACAAAGATCAAGGGTTAAAGGCGACCCATATGGTCATGGACGGGAATGTGTTTGACACCATCAACCGAGTAGCCAACAGACTGGGTGCATCGTTTATTGTAATGGGGGTGCACGGGAAAAAGGGCATTCAGCACCTCGTCGGAAGCTATCCCTACAAGGTGGCTTGCCGCGCCCATGTGCCTGTGCTTGTAGTAAAAGACAAGCACCGTCATGTTGGATTTAAAAACATTGTGGTCCCTGTGGACTTTTCCAGGCGAAGCGCCCAGAAGATCACGCAGGCCATCCGGTTTTCCAAGGTTTTTGGTGCAAGAATCAGGGTGTTTGGATTTTTGTCATCAGAAAACAAGGCCAAGATCATCAATAAAGAAGCCCTGTTAAAGAGCGTCAACGACATTTTCCAGAAAAACAATGTCCCTGTGACCACTGACCTGATTGTCAATCCGAATTATGATTGGCCGGAGGCATTGCTTGTTTTCGGAGAACAGGTCAATGCTGACCTCATTATGATTGTTGCTGAGCGTGGTGGCCGGATCCAGGAAATTTTTTCCACCAATAAGACCGAACGCATTCTTGACAATACAGATGTTCCGGTGCTGACCATTGTGCCTTGTGCCGAAGACCTGGCGGCGGAGGCCGCATCTTCGAACAAGGGCCTGATAACACCTTTTGTAGATCCTTTGGGATTGATCGTTAAGGCAGGAAAGGTTGATAATCAGTATAACAACGAATCAGATTAAATGATTGCATTCGATAATACGGAGATTGCATTCAAAGACAGGGATGCAAAAAACCTGAAAAAAGCGTATTGGTTGTTTAGACTGGTGGGAAGTCCGGTACTTGTAAAAGCTGGTTCCCTGCTTTTAAAGCTTGCTTTATGGTTGCGTATCCCTGTTAAATGGGCACTGAAGCCAACTGTGTATAACCATTTCTGCGGGGGGGGAACAATCAGTGCCTGTAATGAAACCATTCATCGCCTCGGGCAATCCAACGTACTGACCATCCTGGATTATTCAGCTGAAAGAAAAGAGATAGAAGCGGATTTTGATTATACCAAAAGACAGATACTCGACACCATCGATAAGGCCTGTTCCGAGCCGTTTATCCCCAATGCGGTATTTAAGCCAACAGGCCTGTCGCGGTTTGATTTATTGGAAAAAGTACAGTCGGGCCGACAATTGCCAGAAGGGGAACAAAAAGAATTTGACCGCGTAAAAGCACGTTTTGATGAAATATGTGCTTATGGAGCAAGTAAAGGTGTGCCCGTGATGATTGATTCCGAAGAAAGCTGGATACAGGGCATGGTGGACGCATTGGTTGAAGACCTCATGTTCCGGTACAATACAGAAAAACCAATTGTCTTCAATACATTACAGATGTATCGTCACGACCGCCTGCATTATTTGCAGAACTTTATCGAACGGGCGCGTCAAAGGGGTATTTTCCCAGCTTTTAAATTGGTTCGCGGGGCATATATGGAAAAAGAAAGGGCACGTGCCCGAAAGATGGGGTATCCGTCACCAATTTACCCGGATAAAGCGTCTACGGATCAGGCTTTTGACGAAGCCACGGCATTAGTACTGGCCAATGTAAAGCATGTTGCCGTGTGCATTGGCACACATAATGAGCTCAGTTGCACAAATGCGGTGGATATTATGAACAGCCTGTCTTTGCCCAATGATCACCCGAACATTTCTTTTGCCCAGTTGCTTGGCATGAGTGATCATATATCCTATAACCTAGCGGCTGCAGGTTACCAGGTATGTAAGTATGTTCCATACGGGCCGGTGAAAACAGTGGTTCCTTATTTGATCCGCCGGGCCGAGGAGAATACCTCGGTGGCCGGACAGACCTCCCGCGAACTCTTTCTTATAAAAAAAGAAATCCAAAGGCGCAGGGGTTGAGCCTCTTAACCCGTGATTACCTGTTTTTGAAATCTCTGCCTGACTGCCTCAAAGCATAATATGGCCACAGAGGCCGATACATTCAGTGAATCTATGGCTCCTGCCATGGGTATGCGGATTGCCTGGCAGGCATCTGTCCTCCAGATACCTGACAGGCCTTTGTCTTCCGCTCCAAAGGCCAGGACGGTGGGTCCCTTCATGTTTGCCTCGAAATATGCGGTGTTTGTTTGTAGTGTTGCCACAAAAACCTTGGGAGTGCCAGTGCCCCAACAGTTGTGGTCATTAATCCAGCCAATGGCCTCCTTGCTGCTGCATATTGCTGCAGGAACCGTAAATACACATCCCAGACTTGCCCTTATGGCATTTGGGTTGTACAGGTCGGTTTTACAATCGGCAAGAATGATGGCCGTCACCCCTGCTGCATCCGCTGTACGAAGGATGGCTCCCAGGTTCCCGGGTTTCTCCATGCCTTCTGTCACCAGAATGAGTGGATTTCCTGGCATAGTCAGATCGTGAGGGCTAAGCAAGCGCTGTTTACCTACCAGCAAAACACCTTCTGCATCATTACGGTAAGCCAGTTTATTGTAAACCACATGGCTTACAGGCGTAATTGGATGTATCGCATTTTTGTCCGTTTTGATGGGGTAGGCAGGGTCATTTTCAAAGATGTCTTCACAAAGCAAAATATGCAAGGGTTCAAAACCCCGGGAAAGGGCAAGGGATACTTCGCGGCGTCCTTCAGCGACAAACAGGCCGGTTTTTTTTCGTTCAGATGATTTCTTCTGGAGCTGCAGGATCTGTTTTACAAGGGGGTTCTGAAGGCTTGTGATGTGGTTTTTCATAAGGTTTGGGTGCAGCGCAAGGCGCCTTGTTGTTTGCTTAATGGATTGATTGGGGTTTGGGGTTTTGCCGGAATATTTTGCGGTGAAAAATAAACACAGCAGATGCGATCAAATAACAGCTCACTGCCACGGCCATTACCACCATGAAACCCGATTCAACTGCAATCAGCATGGCCAGGGAAGTGCTGATTACGGAAAAAGATCCGTTGATGCCCCATGCCCACGGCGTCTGGCTGACGTCATATTCCGATATAAAACGTATACCCAGAGGAAACATCATTCCTTTGAAAAAAGAGGGAATACCGATTAGCAGAAAGCTTATGATGATTTTCAGCGGCAATGTAATGGCAATGGTCCACTGAAGGACGGATGTCAGCAGGAAGGTGTAGCCCAGCAACATTATACCAATTAATAAACCAATTATTGTCGGCGAACGTGGAATGGCCGGCAGTTTCCCTGAGATTAGACTTCCCACCCCACTGGCAACGAGCATGGTGCTTATTACAGCCGAAATGGCGTATACCGGATGTCCAAAATACAGGACAAAACGCTGTATCAGGATGATTTCCACAAACATATAACCAATACCCAGTGCACCGAAATACAAAAGCGTACCCCCCTTCCCCTGCCGGCTTTTACGAAGTCTGAGCAAGGGCAGAATTATAAAAAGTAAAGCCAAAAAGACGCTTTGTACCAGGGTGACGAGCACAATCAGGTATCCGAGCTCCAGGAATGGGACCTGCCCACCACCAAAAATTTCAGCCATTCGCCGAATGTTCTTTAGCTTAAGAAACTGGGAAAAGTAGGGTTTGTCATCCCTGGCAGGTTGTATCATAAAGCCGTATTCTTCCACAAACCGGCGGTCACCGGCCATAATTTTGTCTACATACGAAAAAAAGTCTTCATCTTCTGCCATGTTATACCTTTGCCTTTCTTCGGCCCGGATGTCAGGCAAAAGCATTGGGTCAAAAAATAGTTCATTCGAGAATGCCCTGATCTTTTTGGTTTCCTGTTCGGTGAGGGGTGTTTTTTTCAACACAAATGTGATTGTGCCCCAAGATCGTACGGCTGCGATGTATTGTTCAGGTTCGGTAATCCCCTTGTCATAGAGGGTTTGAACCAATGTGGTCAACAGCTTGAGGGTGGTCCTGGAAGGGTAGTCGGTCCAGGTCGACACAGAAATAAGCCCGTCAGGGTTCAGATGTTCCCACATCAGGCTGAATGATTCAAGTGTCATGGTATAATTCTCTTGGAGGGCATTGATCCCGGCAGTTCCGCCGAAAGCATCCTGTTGAGGAAGCAGTATTAGGTCATAGCTTTTCCTGGAAACAGATGCCAGGAAATTTCGGGCCTCTTTGGTGTGAATTTGTAAATCGTCATGCAGAAAAAGCCCCCCGGACTCTTCTGCAAATTCTGTCTTCATCATTTTTACCACACCTGCGTTGGGGATTATGGCATCCACATGTGTTGGCTGCCGGGAGAAGGTATGCGCCAGGGGGGCGCCTTCGCCCGCGTTGATCAATAATATTGTCTTGCCTTCCTGTATGGCCCATGGCAATGCCTGGGTGGTGTAATCGAGGATGTGGGTTGTTTGTTCGTATGAATATTGTGGAATGACCCCATAAAAATTTCCATTCACAAAAATATTTTTCTTAACCGGGACTTCGCCGGTAAAAGAAAGGCTGAGGGCCGGGGCGAATCGCAGTGCGGGCGATGAAACCACTTCAATAAGACCATGAATATCCGGGTTGCTGTATATTACTTTTGCCCCAGGAAGATTCATGGCTTGTGCCAGGCTTTTGTATTGGGATATGGGAATCGAGCCAGGCTGACGAATTAGGACAGTGGCTGTGGCTATTGCAAGGATACCAATAACCAGGTGTAACCTGTAGTACTTTCTGCCAATACCAAGCAAGCCGGCAATAACCGAAAAAAGACCTGCCAGGGGAGGTACCAGTTGGGGGTAAATATTCCCGAAAACAAACAATACCAGCAATCCGCCAATGCCTGAGCCCAGCAGGTTGGAAAAATAGTAGGTGCCAATTTTCCGGGTATGTTTGATAAAGAGAATGCCGATGGCCAGTGCGCCAGTAAAAAAGGGAACAAAATATATCAGATAGTTGGCTGCAAGAACAGGGAATTGTGAACTTTCAACAAACAAAAGATATACATCAAACTGAAAAAAGCCGATTCTGGTGATGGGGAAGGCCCCCATCATGCATAGTCCGCTGATGGTCATTAACAACGGAACGAGCCAATCGGAATTTGCCAGCAGTTTTTCCCTGGCCAGAGCCAGTAAAGTGCCACTGGCACCAAACCCCAGCATGGCTACAGAAATAATCATATAGGCAAAATGGTGCCATTGTACGATGGAGATCAACTGCATCAATGCAAGCTGAAAAGCTATGATGGCTGCGGAGTGCAAAGCCAGGCTGACGATCAGTCTCGTGCCTGCATGCTCAGGGGTCGCATTCATATTCAATCGGCTCTATCAAAAGGAACAAAACGCACCGGCATAAGGCTGCGGGTGGTAATTTCCCCGTCTTCCTTTTTTTCCACCAGCATGAGGTGTTGCATCTGGAAGGGGGAGCCTACGGGGATGATCATACGCCCCCCCGCTTTTAGTTGCTCGACCAGGGGAGGGGGAATGTATTCTGCAGCAGCAGTCACCACGATGGCATCAAAGGGTGCATGTTCTTCCCATCCATAATAACCGTCTGCAATCTTTACATGCACGTTGTTGTACTGGGCTTCCAGTTTCCGGCGTGCCTGATCACCCAGTGGTCTTATAATTTCAATGGTGTATACCTGGTCTATAATCTCTGCAAGTATTGCTGCCTGGTAACCCGAACCGGTGCCTATTTCAAGCACTTTATGATCGGGTTTTGGCCTGATGATCTCTGTCATGTAAGCAACAATATATGGTTGGGATATGGTTTGTCCGTACCCGATTGGAAGGGGCCTGTCATGATAGGCAAAGCGCATCTGCGCGGCCGGAACGTACAAATGCCTGGGCACAGAACGCATGGCCTCAAGGGTGGCATGATCGCGAATGCCTCTGGCACGTATCTGACTGCGCACCATGGCATTACGATCTCTTTCAAAGGAATCGGCCCATACTTCGGGAGCGATACAAACAAGGAGCAGCAGGGGAAAAATAAGTTTTTTTTTCATATACTCAAGATTCACTTACCAGCAAATATACATGTTTGCTGCATTAATAGCAAATATCCGCCAGACTCAGATGTTTAACAAAAACTGTATGGTGTCGACTCTGTCGGCGTAATCCCAGAGGGTGGGTTGCTGCGTTTTCCCCAATGCAACCATATCAACCCCGTCAAGATTTATATCCTGTTCACAAGCCACGCACTGCAGGCGCTCCTGGCATTTGCGGATCAATTGCACTGCTTCAGGAAAATTTTTGTAATACCAATAGTGCAGAACCGAAACCGGTGAGGCAAGTTCAGGACTTTTCTGAAGAAGAATACATTCCATATCTATAAATGGCGTGGCATTTACGCTCAAAAATGCTTTATGGTATTGGATGTTATGCATATACTTTTCATTCTGTAAAACTTTACGGAATGGTTTCCAGGCAATGCCCAGGCGGTTCAGATTAAAAGATTCCGGCACCAACAGGAGGGACACATTCCGGCAACCCATCCCAAAATAAGAGAAAATATCCATACCGAGTCGTTCAAGATCCTGTGTTGATTCATTGCCACTAAGTAAGGCTGCGGAATTTCGGTTTTTTCTGATGATATGCGGGATGTCCCCGAAATAATATTCAAAATAACGGGCGCTGTTGTCACTCCCCGTGGCAATTACGGCATCCGCTTTTTTAACACTTTGGGCTGACCATTCTATACGTCCCTCCAGGCTGGGATCCAGTGCAGTAAGAACATCTGCAACAGCCACAGGCAACTGATCATCTTGCGAAGAAAGCTTGCCTGTAAAATGATGTCCGGACATCAGCACACTTAGCATGTCGTGAAAACCTGCCAGTGGTATGTTGCCGGCCATGATGACAGCGATTCTCAGGGGATTGCCATTCCCACTGCCCAGGGATGGATATTGACTGGCCCATTTATGTAATACGGATGCCTGAAGCATTTCGGAAATGGCCATGAATGCCCTGGCAATTTCACCATGGGTGAACCAAGGGTTTTGTCGGGCACAACGAAGCGCCGTCTGATATAAATGCCGGGTATGATCCGGAAGCCCCTGTGTTTCTTGATCCGTCTGCCTGAGTGCATTGACCGCCTGCCGCATATGATCGCCCAGTGAGGTAAAAACCCTGATCCGTTTTTTAATAACTTCTTGCATTTATCTATTGCGCTTTGTTAAACTCTGAAGCCTAAGGTAAGGAAAATTTTTGCGGCTTTTCTTTTCCCAATGGTTTTATTTTCCCATATTTGCAGTGTTAGCACCCCAACATACCGCTTGGGCTTAAAAGTGTTTTTCCCTAATATATAAGAACCATATTATTCACCAAAAAAATCAATAGATATGAAAAAACATAATTTTAGTGCCGGGCCTTCAATTCTGGCACAAGAAGTCATCGAAAACACCGCCAAGGCGGTTCTTGACCTTAATGGCATTGGTTTGTCTGTAATGGAGATATCTCATCGCGGCAAAGATTTCCAGGCTGTAATGGACGAAACGGTGGCCTTGTTCAGGGAATTGCTGGATATTCCGGCGAACTACCATGTGCTTTTCCTTGGCGGCGGGGCCAGCATGCAGTTTTGTATGGTGCCTTACAACCTGTTGAATAAAAAAGCCGCATATCTGGAAACCGGTACCTGGGCAAAGAAAGCCATCAAAGAGGCCAAAGGATTTGGTGAGGTCGATGTGGTGGCTTCCTCGGCCGACAAAAACTTCAATTACATTCCCAAAGGGTTCAAGATTCCTGAAGATGTTGATTACTTCCACATTACGACCAATAATACCATCTTTGGCACCGAGATTCTTGAAGATTATGACAGCCCGGTCCCCTTGGTTGCAGATATGAGTTCAGACATCTTCAGTCGCTACGTTGACATATCAAAATATGCCATTATCTATGGTGGGGCACAGAAGAACCTTGGGCCTGCCGGTGCCACTTTTGTGATCATCCGCGATGATATCCTTGGCAAAGCAGAAAGGTATATTCCCACAATGCTGGATTATAATACCCACATCGACAAGGGCTCTATGTTTAATACCCCACCATGTTTGCCCATATACACTTGCATGGAAACCCTCCGGTGGCTGAAAAAACTCGGCGGGGTCAAGGTGATGCAGGAGATGAACCAGGAAAAAGCTGATCTGCTTTACAATGAGATTGACCGCAATCCATTGTTTGTGGGAACTGCTGAAAAAGACAGCCGTTCGATTATGAATATCTGTTTTGTAATGAAGGATGAATACCAGGCCCTTGAGAAAGACTTCCTGGAATTTGCCCTTTCGAAAGGCATGGTGGGAATTAAGGGCCACCGCTCAGTTGGCGGTTTCCGGGCATCGACCTATAATGCCATGCCCAGGGAAAGTGTCCAGGCCTTGATTGATGTGATGCAGGCTTTTGAAAAGCAGCATGTGAAATAACAATTTTTTTTATAACAATCTTCCTTTCCCCACCTGTCGCGGGCAGTTGGGGGAAGGCTTTTTATAAATCCAAAAAACAGTGTATCATGAAAAAAGTATTGGTTGCAACCGAAAAGCCTTTTGCCCCTGCAGCCGTTAATGGCATCAGGGAAGTGCTTGACAAGGCAGGTTACGAATTGGTCTTACTGGAAAAATATACATCACCTGAAGAATTGAAGCAGGCAGTTGCCGGTGTGGATGCCATGATCATCCGCAGCGATAAGGCTACAGCCGATATAATTGACGCTGCTCCGCAGCTTAAAATCATTGTCAGGGCGGGAGCCGGTTATGACAATATCGATCTGGATGCATCCACCGCAAAAGGGATTGTGGCAATGAACACGCCCGGGCAGAACTCCAATGCAGTGGCAGAACTCGCCTTTGGCATGATGCTGTATCATGTAAGAAAGGGATTTGATGGCACCTCCGGAAGCGAACTTCGTGGCAAAAAACTTGGCATTCATGCTTATGGAAATGTGGGGAAATACTTAGCCGGAATTGCAAAGGGATTTGGTATGGATCTATACGCATTTGACCCCTTTGTGGACAATGCGGTGATTGAAAAAGACGGGATTAAACCCCTTGAAACAGAGCAGGAATTGTACAAAACCTGCGATTTTGTTTCCCTGCATATCCCTTCCAATGAAAAAACAAAAAAATCCATAGGATATAACCTGCTTTCTGTAATGCCCAAAAAAGGCACCCTGGTCAATACAGCCAGGAAAGAAGTCATTGATGAAGCAGGATTGCTGAAACTCATGGAGGAGCGGGCCGACTTTAACTATTTGTCTGATTTAGCGCCTGATTGCCGCGAAGAGATTGAAAGTAAATATCCCGGACGTTTTGTGTTCACAGCAAAAAAAATGGGTGCCCAAACAGCGGAAGCAAATATTAATGCGGGTATCGCTGCTGCCACTCAAATTGTCAATTTCCTGGAAAAAGGAGACACTACCTTCCAGGTGAATAAGTAATCCGGGGTTTGTTATCCTTGATCCCTGTCAAAGCAAATGTTTAATCTGAATAAATTTTATCAAAATGGCAATTTTAAAACCTTTCAGGGGCTACAGGCCTCCGAAAGTAATAGTGAAAGATTTGGCTTCCAGACCTTATGATGTGCTGAATTCGGAAGAAGCACGCAATGAAGCCGGCGACAATCCTTATAGCTTTTTGCGTGTAGTTAAACCCGAAATTGAACTCCCCGAAGGCATCGATTTGTATTCACAGCAAGTTTACGACAAGGCCAGGGAAAATTTTCATGCATTCCTGAAAAAGAGGTACCTGGTAAGGGATGAAAAGCCCAATTACTATGTATATGCCCAAAGTTGGGGTGAGAAAACACAGTATGGCATTGTCGGATGTGCAGGTGTGGAAGATTACCTGAATGACATCATCAAGAAGCACGAATTGACACGCCCGGACAAAGAGGAAGACCGTATGAAGCATGTGCGCATAACCAATGCCAATGCCGAACCGGTATTTTTTACTTATGCGAAGGTGGCGGCCATTGACGCGATTGTGGAAAATGTGGTGCAGCCCCCCCCGGTATATGATTTTATGGCCGATGATGGTTTCGGACATCACTTTTGGGTGATCGATGATGAAAAAACAATAGAGATGGTTGAAAAGCTGTTTGCCGGGGTCCCATACTTTTATGTGGCCGACGGTCATCACAGAACAGCTGCTGCTGCATTGGTCGGAAAAGAGAAGAAAGACAACAATCCCGGGCATACCGGTAATGAGCCTTACAATTATTTTATGGCTGTTTTGTTTCCGGACGATCAGCTTACCATTATTGATTACAACCGGGTCATAAAAGACCTGAACGGGCTGAGCAAAGAAGCGTTTATTGAAAAACTGACCAGTGGTTTTGAGGTGAAGAAAGTGGGGAAGTCGGAATACAAACCATCATCCCTGCATACCATGGGCATGTACCTGGATGGTGATTGGTATGCACTGAAAGCCAAACCGCACACCTATAATGACAGTGATCCCATTGGGGTGCTGGATGTGACCATTTTGTCGAAATCGGTCCTTGAGCCCATTTTGGGGATCAAGAACCTGCGTACCGATAAGCGTATTGATTTTATTGGTGGTATACGGGGCCTGGGTGAATTAAAGCGCAGGATCGACAGTGGTGAAATGCAGGTGGCTTTTGCCCTGTACCCGGTTACCATGAAGCAATTAATGGATATTGCAGATACCGGCAACATCATGCCACCTAAAACGACATGGTTTGAGCCAAAACTGCGTAGCGGCCTGGTTGTGAATGCGCTTGAGTAAAACTTTATGGCAAATTCTTTTTTATTAAAATTTTTTTGCTAATTTTGCAGTCCTAAAAAAATGGTGTTCAATAAATGTTGTTTTAAAGCCACTTCGTAACAGGAATTCTGGCTGCAAAACATTTTAAACAAACATACTGATGAGGAAAGACATCCACCCAGAGAACTATCGTTACGTTGTCTTCAAGGACATGTCGAACGATTATAGTTTTATCACAAGGTCCACAGCTACCAGCAAAGAAACCATTAAATGGGAAGATGGAAAAGAATATCCACTGGTAAAACTTGAGATTTCCCATACGTCCCATCCATTTTATACCGGTAAGCAACAGCTTGTGGATACTGCCGGCCGTGTGGATAAATTCAGGACCAAATACCAGAAGCACCTTAAGAAAGACAAATAATCAGTTTTTGTGTAAAAAATTCTTAAAAAGCCCTCTGATGAGGGCTTTTTTTGTTTATATTTATGCTGTTTAACCGGCCCATAAATCACGAAACCATGAATTATATTTTATTCGGTGCCCAGTCACGACACCATTTACTCCCTTTTACTTTTCTGCGCCCGATTGCAGACGTACGTGTGGGGATTATGACCATCCGGGAAAAGTGGGAAAGCCGCTTAAAGGCAAAAACATCCAGTTTAACCGAACCATACCTGGCTGAAAAATATCCCATGATCAAGGAATCAGATAATATTCTGATCAATGGCAGCATTATACCCGATGATACTATGCTGAAAGAGATTGGCCGCCTGGCACCCAATCAGACCCTGATATCGGATGATATTCTTATCGCACACAGGGTCAGGGAGGAGGATATTGATAACCTGGATCAGGATTTACTCGAAGATCTGGAACCCATGCACACCCAGAGTACTATCAGCAAACTGAATCGCCTGTGGGATATTGTGGTATTGAATGAAAGACAAATCAATGATGATTACCGGTTAGTCACCAAAGGCAGGAAGAGCCAGTCGTTGCCGGGGCATGTCAGGGTTATTTCGCCGGAAAATGTTTTTGTTGAGGCCGGGGCAAAGATTGACCTGGCCACCATCAATGCCTCAGAAGGGCCCGTATATATCGGGAAGAATGCCCATATCATGGATGGTGCAGTATTGAAGGGGCCTGTTGGTATTGGTGAAGGAAGTTCGGTGTGCATGGGCGCTAAAATATATGGCGGTTCCTCCATAGGACCTTTTTGTAAAGTGGGTGGAGAAATGCAATCTTCCGTGATTCTCGGCTACTCGAATAAGGCACATGATGGCTTCCTCGGGCACAGTGTTGTTGGTGAATGGTGCAATCTTGGTGCGGATACCAACACCAGTAACTTAAAGATCAATTATGATGAGGTCAGGCTGTGGGATTATGCGGAAAAAAGTTTTGTTACTACAGGCCTGACATTTTGCGGCACTTTCATGGGAGACCATTCCAAATGCGGAATCAACACCATGTTAAATACAGGGACTGTTATCGGGATCAATGCCCAGGTGCTTGGTGCAGGGTTCATGCGCAATTTCATCCCTTCATTTTCGTGGGGGAGTGTGGCTGGTTTCACTACGGTAGACCTGGAAAAGGCCCTGGCCCTCGCAAGAAAGGTGTACGAAAGGAGAAACAAAGCGTTTACCAAAGTTGATGAGAATATTTTGCGATACGTATTTGACCATACCATGGGCTATCGCAAGCTAGTATAAGGGGAGCATGGCATGGCAATATACAGTAAGGTGCTTTGCCTTTGTGCAAAGTGCCTTTTTGTTTTTGCTGACAAAGCATAAGTGGCACGTTGGTTGTAGTGAATTAGACTGTGGTGCCAACAGATTCTTAAACATTAACCCTTTTGTAATAAGAACAATTGATAACAAGGAGTTTAAGAATAATCTACTGCGATGCATATGATGGCATGCATGGGACATTTTGGCCAGTTTTTTCTATAAATGACAATTTGACGCAATAAACCATATGGGTAATTTATTTGACAGGGATTTTTTTATTTCACAAGATGGTGTGGATGCCGACAGTGAATTTATACCTCTTTTATCTACAGAAGAAGAACAGCAGATGGCCCGGGAGGATATTCCGGAAGAGCTGGCCATCCTCCCTTTAAAAAACACTGTATTATTTCCCGGGGTAGTGATCCCCATCACGGTTAGCAGGGACAAGTCCATCAAGCTTGTGCGCGAGGTATACAAAAAATCACGCATCATCGGGGTGGTATCACAAAAGGATTCAGCAGCGGAGGATCCGGATTTTGATGATTTAAGCCGTATTGGTACAGCTGCTAATATCATCAAGATTCTGCAGATGCCTGACGGAAATACCACCGTGATCATCCAGGGGAAGAAACGATTTGAACTCCAGGAAATGACCCGGGCAGAACCTTATTTCATGGCCAGGGTAAAGACATTTGAATCGGCCGACAAACCAAAACGTAATGATAAGTTCAATGCGTTGATTTCTACAATCAAGGATATGGCCATTCAGATTGTGAAACTTTCTCCGAATGTGCCCAGCGAAGCGGCATTTGCCTTGAAAAATATTGAAAGCCCTGTTTTTCTGGTCAACTTTATTTCCTCCAACCTGAACATTGAAGTACAGGAAAAGCAGAAACTGCTGGAGATTCCGGATGTGCTCACCCGTGCCAATGTTGTACTGGGGCACCTTAAGCGTGAACTGCAGGTAGTGGAACTGAAAAACCAGATCCATTCGAAAGTAAAGGTAGATATTGACAAACAACAACGTGATTACATACTGGGACAGCAGCTGAAGACTATCCAGGAAGAGTTGGGCGGCAACCCGCAGGAACAACAGATCAATAACCTGAAAGAAAAAGCAAAGGAGAAAAAATGGAGCCAACAGGTTCAGGATGTGTTTGAGAAAGAGCTTGCCCGGTTGCAGCGCATGAATCCTGCTGCCATGGAATACACGGTGCACATGCATTACCTGGAAACCATGGTGGAACTCCCCTGGAACGAATTTACCCCCGATAATTTTGACCTCAAAAAGGCACAACGTATCCTGGACAGGGATCACTACGGGCTGGAGAAAATCAAAGAACGCATCATTGAATACCTGGCTGTGCTGAAGCTGAAAGGCGATATGAAATCGCCTATATTATGTTTTGTGGGTCCCCCGGGTGTTGGTAAAACCTCGTTGGGTAGATCCATTGCCCATGCCATCGGTCGCAAATATATCCGTATGTCGCTTGGTGGCCTTCGGGATGAAGCAGAAATTCGCGGACACCGCAAAACCTATGTTGGTGCTATGCCGGGACGCATCATCCAGAACCTGAAAAAAGCCGGTTCTTCCAACCCCGTTTTTGTGCTGGATGAAGTGGACAAGGTGGGCTACAAAACCTTCAGCGGCGATCCTTCTTCAGCCCTTCTGGAAGTTTTGGACCCGGAACAGAACAATACATTCTATGATAATTATCTGGGGGTGGAATATGATTTGTCGAATATTATGTTCATTGCCACTGCCAATACCCTGGCAGGCATACAACCTGCCCTGCGCGACCGCATGGAGGTCATTGACCTGAGTGGTTACATTGTTGAAGAAAAACAGGAAATAGCACGCAGGCACTTGATTCCAAAGCAGTTGGATGCACATGGTGTTAAAAAAGGCCAGTTGAAGTTCAGCAAAAAGGTGCTGGAGAAAATCATACAGGATTATACACGTGAGTCGGGTGTTCGTAGCCTGGAAAAAATAATTGCCAAAATCATCAGATCAAGGGCTCGTGATATTGTTCTGGGCAATGAGGTTCAACCCGGCTTGCAGTTACAGGACTTGAAAGAAATCCTTGGGGCACCCACCTATACCCGCGACCAAACCGTTTTGAAGGACGTGGCTGGTGTTATGACCGGTCTGGCCTGGACTTATTCGGGCGGGGAGGTGTTGTTTGTGGAAGTTAGTCTCAGCAAGGGCAAAGGCAATCTCAGCCTGACCGGTAATCTGGGGGATGTGATGAAAGAATCGGCCACCCTGGCTTATGAATACCTGAAATCGCATGCAAAATTTCTGGATGTAGATCCAAAAATATTTCAAACCTACAATGTGCACATGCATGTTCCGGAGGGGGCTACGCCAAAAGACGGGCCTTCGGCAGGAATTACCATGTTTGCTGCCCTGGCTTCAGCCTTTACACAGCAAAAGATACGTCCAGGGGTTGCCATGACCGGTGAGATTACCTTGAGGGGCAAGGTTTTGCCTGTGGGTGGTATCAAGGAAAAAATCCTTGCTGCAAAGCGTGCCGGCATACAAAAAATCATACTTTCGGAAGAGAATAAAAAGAATGTAGAGGAAATTAACCCTATATATCTTAAAGGTGTGGAGTTTGAATACATTACCGATATGATAGAGGTGGTTGACCTTAGCATGCTCGATGAAAAAGTAAGCCCTTTGTTGGTTTTTGAGACCTGATGGCATTAAATGCTGATTTATAGTTTTCTGTTTCCAGTTTTTTTTCTACTTTTGCAGTCCCGTTTGCGGGCCCGCTAATTTATTGTTTAACCCGGTTTCCCGGATGCTTTGAACCAGAAACCATTAGTTTTCATCCGGGAACCACAGTAGAAATGAACATTTGATGTCAGAAGAACAAAAATCGTCCGGTACGCCGGAAGAAAAACCGGTTGAAAAAAGTAAAGAACAATCCGAAGATCCGAAAGCTGTTGACAAGAAGGGCCAACCCGAAGATTCAAAAGTTGCTGAAAATGCAGAACAACCTGAAGATGATAAGGTTGTTGAAGAAACAAAACCAGCAGAAGACCCCAAGGTTGTTACAAAAACCGAACAAGCCAAAGATTCAAAAGCCGATACGAAAGAAGTACAGATTGAAGATCCACAGAAACCCATTGGCAGTGAAGATATGCCGACAAAGGAAAAGGCGGTGCATACTTTCCCGGAACAGGTTCCCGGTGAATTCGACTGGGATGCCATAGACAAAAAACAGGAGTTGTACTCAGAATCGGAGCGCAAACGCATGGAAGGCTTGTATGAGGAAACCCTGAAATCTATCGGTGAAGGCGAAGTCATTGACGGAACAGTGGTGTCGATGAATACCCGTGAGATTGTCGTAAATATTGGGTTTAAGTCGGATGGTGTGATACCTGCAGCAGAACTTCGTTACAATCCTGACCTGAAAATTGGTGACGCAATTGAAGTATATGTGGAGAGCCAGGAGGACAGTACCGGACAATTGGTGCTTTCGCATAAGAAAGCCCGCACCTTGCGTTCATGGGAGCGCATCAATCAGGCAAAAGACAACGACGAGATTATCCAGGGCTTTGTCAAATGCCGTACAAAAGGTGGTTTGATCGTTGATGTTTTCGGCATTGAAGCCTTTTTGCCGGGCTCCCAGATTGATGTGAAACCCATCCGTGACTATGATATTTACGTGGGCAAGACAATGGACTTTAAAGTGGTGAAGATCAATCATGAGTACAAGAATGTGGTTGTTTCACACAAAGCCCTGATAGAAGCAGAATTGGAGATCCAGAAAGCCGAGATCATTGCCAAACTGGAGAAAGGACAGATTCTCGAAGGTACTGTCAAAAATATAACTTCTTATGGGGTATTTATTGATCTTGGAGGCGTTGACGGGCTGGTCCATATCACAGATCTTTCGTGGGGACGAATTAACCACCCGGAAGAAATCGTAAAGCTGGACGAAAAGATCAATGTGGTTATCCTCGACTTTGATGAGAACAAAAAACGGATTGCCCTTGGCCTGAAGCAACTGACCCCGCATCCATGGGACTCCCTGGATCCGGAACTCAAAGTAGGCGATAAGGTGAAAGGAAAAGTGGTTGTCATTGCCGATTATGGTGCATTTATTGAAATTGCTTCTGGTGTTGAAGGCCTGATTCACGTTTCTGAAATGTCCTGGTCACAGCACCTGCGCACTGCACAAGATTTTCTAAAGGTGGGCGATGAAGTGGAAGCAGTTATCCTGACGCTGGACCGTGAGGAAAGGAAAATGTCATTGGGTATCAAGCAACTGATTCCGGATCCGTGGGAAAACATACATGAGAAATACGCTGTGGGTTCCAAAACTACGGCCACTGTTCGCAATTTCACAAATTTTGGAATTTTCGTGGAGCTGGAAGAAGGTGTTGACGGCCTGATTCATATCAGTGACCTTTCGTGGAGCAAAAAAATCAAACACCCCGCTGAATTTACCAAGATCAGTGAAAGCATTGAGGTGGTTGTGCTCGACGTTGATAAGGAAAATCGCCGCCTGAGTCTTGGTCATAAACAACTGGAAGAGAATCCATGGGACGTATTTGAGTCTGTGTTTATCATTAATTCAGTGCACCAGGGAACCATTGTAGGTACTTCAGACAAAGGTGTAATCGTAGCCCTGCCTTATGGTGTTGAGGGATTTGCACCGACAAGGCATATTGTGAAAGAAGACGGAACCACCGCCAAGATGGATGAAACCCTTGAATTTAAAGTGATTGAATTCAATAAAGAAAGTAAAAAGATTGTGGTTTCACATACCAAGGTTTATCAGGATGAAAAGTATGCTGAAAGGACTTCAGAGTCTGCAGATAGAAGATCCAGGGATAAAGCTACCAAGAAAACGGTGAAGAAAGTTAAGGACAAATTAGAGAAAACCACCCTTGGTGACCTTGATGTACTGGCCAATTTGAAGTCTGAGATCGAAAAAACGGAGAAAACCGCCCGTACAGCCAAGAAAGAGGAAGCCATAAAAAAGTTGGAGGCCAAGGCGGTAGAAGAGAAACTTTCTGAAAAGCCCAGGGAGGCAAAAGAAAAGCCTGCTGAAAAACCCAAAGAGATGGAGAAGAAGCCTGCTGAAAAACCCAAGGCCAAAACTACCAGGAAAAAAGAAGACAAAGCAGAAAAGGAAGAAAAGGCAACGGCTAAAGAGAAGAAGGAAACCAAAGCCAAAAAAGAGACTCCCAAGGACAAGGAGGATAAATAATTCTTTTTTTCAAGGATATCTGTA
This sequence comes from Bacteroidales bacterium, assembly GCA_003567205.1. Lineage (GTDB taxonomy): Bacteria > Bacteroidota > Bacteroidia > Bacteroidales > UBA7960 > PUPG01. Next base: position 15,336 of record PXAA01000066.1, on the reverse strand, counting down.
AATGCTTGCCCGCCCGGGCAAGCATTTTTTTATGTATTCGATGACCCGTTAAGGCACTGGTAGAGCAACTCAGCCGGATGAAGGGCTTTTCGCCCTGTGCCATCCAGGATCTGTTGCCTGCAACTGGTCCCGGCCGCAACAATAATAGCATCCTTATTTGTTTTGCGTATGGCGGGAAATAATGACAGTTCGCCAATCTTCATACTGATCTTGTAATGATCCTTTTCAAAACCAAAAGCGCCTGCCATACCACAACATCCGCATTCTATTTCCTGAATGATATTGTTTTCCGGGATAGCCAGCATTATTTTTGTATGATCTGTCGATGACAGGGCTTTTTGGTGGCAGTGGCCGTGCAGATAGATTCTTCTGTGCCTGGTGTCAAAAACAGACCCATCGATGTGGCCGTTGGCGTATTCTTTGGCAATAAATTCATCAACAGTATAGCAGTTTTTGGCCAGATTAATTGCCTCCTGCCTTAATTCACTGCTTACCAGGTCGGGATACTCATCACGAAAACTCAGTATGGCCGATGGTTCAATGCCGATCAGGGGTCTTTTTTCGCTTACAAGTGGTGCAAGCAGGCGAATATTTTCCGATGCAATGAAGGCTGCTTTCCTTAGAAGGCCTTTCGATAAATAGGTGCGGCAACTTTCCCGGTGCTTTGGAATTTCAGTGTGGTATCCCAGTTTGCTTAGCAATTCCAGGGTCCGGATGCCCGTCTCTGTATCGTTATAGTTTGTAAACTCATCACAGAAAAGCAAGACGCGCTTGTCTGTAAGGGCATTTTTATTCAGATTGGGAAGATGTTTTTTTGTCCATTTTCTCAGGCTTTGTTTCTGGATTACCGGAAGCTTTCTTTCTTTGGCAAAGCCCATAATTTTTTTAATAAGCGGAGCCGTGATTTTGCTACGAGCAAATGCATTGTAAACCACTGGCACAATGCTCCCAATTTTATTAAAACGTGCATAAGCCCCTGTAATCATGGCACTAAGCGGTGCCCCGTGTGCATCATAATAATGTTGCAGCACTTCGGCTTTATATTTTCCCATATCTACATTGGATGGGCACTCAGCCTTACAACCTTTGCATGACAGGCAAAGATCCAATACATCAATTAGTTCGCGGTGGTCGAATGGGTTTTTCTTTGGCGAATAACTGATAAACTCCCTCAGGATGTTGGCCCTGCCCCGGGTACTGTCAAATTCATCCAGGGTGGCCTGGTAAGAAGGGCACATAACACCACCTGCGGCCAGGGGTTTTCGGCAATCACCCGAGCCATTGCACTGTTCAACGGCCCTCAGAAAGCCCAGGGTTTTGTCATAGTTAAAGTATGTTTTTAGCTTTTTTTCTCTCTGTCCGGGCTTATAGCGCAGTGAATCGATTATTGGCGGGCAGTCTGTGATTTTGCCCGGATTCAGTAAGTGCTGAGGGTCCCAGGTGATTTTTACGGTTTTGAGCAAGGCTGCGCATTCCTCGCCCAAAACCAGGGGAATGAATGCGCCGCGCAACCTTCCGTCTCCATGTTCACCACTTAAGGAACCGCCATGTTTTTTTACAAGTCTGGCCATTCCTTCTGCTGCCTGGTAAAAACGTTCCACATCGGTACGGTTTTTCAGATTCACTATCGGACGTATGTGCAGCTCTCCGGTACCGATATGGGCAAAAAAGACGCGTTGCAGCTGAAGTTTATCCAGCAGTGTTTGCACCTCCCTGATATAATCAGGCAAAGCCTCTGTTTTAACGGCCGTATCTTCAATAACGGCTACTGCCTTGGAATCGCCGGGCATATTTGACAGCAATCCCAGGCCTGCTTTCCGTAAGGCCCAAACCTTATCAATGTCATTATCGAAAAGTACCGGATAATGATAACCAAGACCTTTTTTTCGCAAATGGGTTTTCATTTTCTCTACCCTGCCGATGGCTTCATCCCGTTTTTCAAAGGCAAATTCCACCACCATGATGGCCCCGGGGTCCCCTTTAATGAAAAAACGGTTTTTTGCCTGCTGAATATTCGCTTTGGTGCAATCAAGAATGTTCTTGTCGACCAGTTCCACAGCAACCGGACCATATTGCAGGGCCACCAGGTTGGCCTGCACAGCTTCGTTAATATCTTTCACATGAACACATACCAATGCTTTTTCGGGTGGTGGCAGTGGAACCAGGTTCAGTTTAATTTCCGTGTACATGGCAAGGGTGCCTTCAGCACCGCACAGGATTTTGCACATATTAAATGTTTCGTCACCGCCAAACGGAGTGGTATTCAAAAGCAGATCAAGGGCATACCCCGTATTTCGCCTTTTAATTGATGGATCAGGATAATTGGCTTTGATGTCTTCTTGGTTTTCTTTTTTGGAGAGCATTTCAAACAGTTGGCTGTAGATTCTGTTTTCCAGCGTACTCCCCACACATTTTTTCCTGAATGTTTCCTGGTTCAGGGGCCCGAATGTGACTGTGTTGCCGTCAGAAAGCATCGCGCTGATTTCCAGTGTATGATCGCGGGTGCTTCCGTATATGAGTGAATGTGCCCCGCAGGCGTTGTTGGCAACCATTCCACCAATCATACATCGATTGCTTGTAGATGTTTCTGGTCCGAAGAATAGCCCGTGTGGTGCCAGAAACCGGTTTAAATCATCCAGGATCACCCCTGGCTGAACCCTAACCCATTTTTCATCGGTGTTCAGCTCCAGGATTTGATTCATGTGACGCGAGAAATCCACCACCATGCCATGCCCGACAACCTGGCCTGCCAGCGAAGTTCCTGCTGTCCGGGGGATGATCGGCAGCTGATATTTACTGCAAAATGCCAGGATTTTTTTCAGGTCTTCGGCATGTGCAGGGCGGCAGACAGCCGCAGGCATTTCCTTGAATACCGAAGCGTCCGTTGCATATAAAAGCCTCCAGCTTAGATTATGGTGAAGGTCGCCCTCCAGTTTTTTATCTAGTTCAGCAAAAGGGAATGCCGTCGATTGTATATTCATAAAACTATGGATTACACGGGATAATATTATGTGCGCTCAAATATCTTTACTGGCTGAGTATGGTTCCGCCGGCCTGCTGTAAGGACCCAGCAAACGAAACCTTGCCACAACCGGGTTATGGTCTGAATGTTCGAAATCAAGGTGAATGCCCTGTACTTCGAGGGGTTTTACATTAGGTGATACGATAAAAAAGTCGATCAGTGTTGTGGGTGTGGTGGCCGGATGATAGGGTACATGCGCGCGCCTGTTGGTAGGTGTTGTATGGTCATATACATAATGCCAGCCTTCGAGATAATCATCTTTTATGTACATCACATTGTCTTGATCGAAGATGTTGAAATAGAATCCGGGTTCAAAACCTGGCGGACACTGATTGAAATCGCCCCCTGCAATTACATAGTTGCCTCTTTCGTATTCTGAAACGATTAATTCACGTAAGTATTCCATTTGCCGGGCACGCAAATCACCATCGTCAAAAGCCGAATTGTGGGTGTTGATGATGACCAGTTCCTTCCCGCTTGTGAGTGGATACCTGCTGAGAAGAAAGCATCGCTGCAGATTGAATAATTTTCCGGGCCATGGATAATGGCCCGGATAGCTCAACCTTTTGACCGAACGGGGGATATGACGGCTGCTGGTGACCAGGCCGGAAGACACCCTGCCCATGGGTGCATACCATGGTACGGGAACAAATCGCACATGATAGTTCAGTCCGAATGTATGGTTTGCCTCCGGCAGGTGTTTTTTGATGCTGTCGGGCATATTGATGTAGTAAGACCGTCTTGATTTCTGATCGGCTTCCTGAAAGAGAAACACATCGGTTTCCTGATGTTCCCGGATGAATTCCAGGATGGCTCGTAAATTGCACAGTGTTCTTTCCCTGCTGGTGCGTACTTGCCGTCCGCCGTCATAGAAAAAATCCATATCATCGCCCATGCCGGCATATCCCAGGTTCCATGTCATCAGCGATACGGTAGTGGTATCGCTCAATATGGAAGGATGGTCGCATTGAAACATCGTGGTGTGTTCATCTGGTTCGTAGAAGGTAATTTGCGCATAGACCAGGATAATGATAATGATTACGGCCAGGGTAAGCAGTATCATTTCAGATATTTTGATAAGCCTGCGCATTGAATGGTTCCATTATCTGACCAAATATAGCATTTTTCACCCATTCATTTCACTTTTTGTTTATCTTCGCAAGCATACAAAAACACAGCATATCCCATGATTGTTGCTGAGAATATTCATAAATCCTATGGCAGCCTCAAGGTTTTAAAGGGAATTACCCTCTCGATCGGCAAAGCTGAGATTGTTTCCATTGTGGGCGCTTCGGGTGCAGGAAAAACCACACTACTGCATATTCTGGGAACGCTCGACCGATTCGATCATGGAAAGGTATTGATCGACGGGCAAGACATTTCAGGTTTTAACGACAAGCAGTTGTCGGAGTTTCGCAACCGGCACATTGGTTTTGTTTTTCAGTTTCATCATTTGCTGCCGGAATTTTCGGCTTTGGAAAATGTTTGCATCCCGGCATTTATTGCCGGAAAGGGAAGGAGGGAAGCTGAACGGCGTGCGGCAGAACTTTTAGACATACTTGGCCTGGTCGACCGGATGGAACATAAACCTGCCGAGTTAAGTGGCGGGGAACAACAGCGGGTAGCAGTGGCCAGGGCACTGATCAACAATCCGGTGGTGGTCCTGGCAGATGAACCCAGTGGAAACCTGGACAGCAAATCCTCCGGCGAACTGCACCGTTTGTTTTTTAACCTGCGCGACACCATGGGGCAATGTTTTGTGATAGTCACGCATAATGAGGTGCTGGCCGATATGGCCGACCGCAAGTTATCAATTCGCGACGGCCTTATTCTTTGATCAGGTCCTCCAGTTCCTTTTCGCCTATTATGGGAATATGCAGGGCTTCTGCCTTCTTACGTTTCTCCGGGCCCATATTGTCGCCTGCCACCACGTAGCTGGTTTTTGATGAAATGCTGCTTTTGACTTCGCCACCCTGCCCTTCAATCAATTGTTTGATATCATCTCTCGAATACTTATCGAAAACGCCTGACACAACAAAGGATTTTCCTGCAAGGGCCAATCTGGCGGGTGTTTGTGTTTGCTCTGTCCGGAATAACAAGTCGGCATCCCGGAGCCTTTCAATAATATGTAAATTATTCGGGTTGTCGAAATAGGCACGTATGCTTTCGGCCATTTTTTCTCCCACTTCATGCACCGCAATAAGTTCTTCGGTTGAGGCCTCCTGCAAACGGTCGATGCTGCTAAAATGTTGGGCCAGTTTTTTTGCCATGGTTTCTCCCAGATGCCTGATCCCCAAAGCAAATAAAACACGTTCAAAAGGTACTTCGCGAGATTTCTCCAGGGCTGATAAAATGTTTTTCACGGTCTTGTCGCGAAAACGGATGATCCTTTCTTTTTGGCTCTCCGGATCAAGGACCTTCTTTTCAAGCCCGATGAGGTCATCATATGTAAGATAATACAGGTCGGAAATATCGGAGATCTTGTTTTTACTGATCAGCAACTCTGTTTTTCCCTGCCCAAGGCTTTCAATATTCATGGCCCTTCGACTGATAAAGTGTTCAATTTTCCCTTGTATCTGGGGCGGGCAAGCCTGGCTGTTCGGACAGTAATGTACCGACTCTCCAGCTTCTTTTTTAAGCGGGGTGCCGCATTCGGGACAATTGCCGGCAAAGTTGATTTTTTTTGCCGGATGTTTTCTTGCGGGCAGATCCACGTCCACGATTTTGGGTATGATGTCTCCCCCTTTTTCAACGAAAACCATATCGTTGTAATGAAGGTCCAGTTCATTTATCTTGTCTTCATTATAAAGTGAAGCCCTTTTTACCGTACTTCCTGCAAGCAAAACAGGGTCAAGTATGGCTACAGGGGTAACTGCCCCGGTTCGGCCTACCTGAAAGGAAACATCTGTCAACCTGGTGGCTGCCCGTTCGGCTTTGTACTTGTATGCAATGGCCCATCGTGGAAATTTGCTGGTATATGACAGAGCCTGTTGCTGAGCATAGTTGTTGACCTTAACAACCACCCCGTCAATACCAAAGGGCAGAGAGGCCCTTCTTTTTTCACCTTCTTCAATAAAACCGAACACTTCTTCCATACTGGCACAGCGCCGGCTGTCATCAGATACCTTAAAACCCCATTTTTTCAGGGCCTGCAAGCTTTCCCAGTGGGTCTCAAAAGGCAAGCCTTCGCCATGAACACCATATATAAAGCAGTCCAGGTTACGCCTGGCCACCAAAGCAGAGTTTTGCAGTTTAAGGCTTCCGGCTGCTGCATTCCTCGGATTGGCAAATCCGGCCTCACCTGTTTTGTCTTTCTCCTTGTTCAATGCGAGAAAACTAGCGTTTGGCATATATACTTCGCCACGCACTTCAAAGGTTCCAACGGAGGCATTTCTCAATTTCAGGGGAATGCTTCTTATGGTCTTGATATTTATGGTTACTTCATCTCCCTGTACCCCGTCGCCGCGGGTTACCGCCCTGACCAAATCGCCGTCAATATACGTGAGTGAAATGGCTACCCCGTCGTATTTCAGCTCGCATACATATTCATGGGAACTGTCAAGTGTTTTTCTGATGCGCTGGTCAAACGCCATTAATTCTTCTTTGCTGTAAGTATTGTTTAAAGAAAGCATGGGGTATTTGTGCCAGGCGGCAGGGAATTTTTTTGTGATCTGCCCACCAACCCGCTGGCTGGGGGAATTCTTATCGAGCAGTGCGGGGAACTGCTTTTCCAGCGCCATCAGTTCCTCAAGCAACATGTCGTATTCGTAATCGCTTATGCTCGGCTGCGCCAGCACATAATAACGGTAATTGTGCTCATTGATCTGGCGGCTGAGTTCCTGTATGCGTTTCCGGGCAAGTTCGTATTCCATATGGTAGTATTTGTCTTTAGAAAAACAATGACATATCAGGGTCCGCCAACCACCAAACGCAGATTTTTGGAGTTAATGAACATGACGGGTATTTTCTCGGCATTATATAATACCCTTTCTTCTTCTTTGTTGAAAGGGTTCCATGTCAATTTGTCCGGATCTGAAGTAATCATGATGGCATCTGCGTTCTTTTCTTTGGCAAAGTTCAATATCTGGTTTGCAAAAGAGCCCCGTGGGCTTGAAAATGTATTTGAATATGGGATATTATGGTGGTCAAAAATTTCCGTTACCTGCTTCAGGTCAGCTTTGATCTTTCTGTCGGTGGATTTATCATCATAGTTTTCCACAAATATTTCAAATTGGGAACCGGCAGCCCTATGCAGGATTTTGGCCCATTTGACTTTTTGCTTCGATCCAGGTTGCAGATCCAGCGGATAAATAATCTTTTTGTAATTGATACCACCTGCAGGTTCCTGAATAACGATCACGGGCACGGGCGAGCGTTTTACGACCTTCAGGGCAAAACTGCCAATAATCCATTGAATTCCTTTTTTGCCATGGGTGCCGATAAAATGAAACAAGGCCTGGTGCTTTATGGCTGTGTCAGCGATCACTTTAAACAGTTTTCCCTGGGTAACAACGGAACTTGCTTCAATGGCGTGTATCTTTTCAATATTCTTTGCCATCTCCCTGAGCTTGTCTCCGGCAAAGTCCTCCGTTTTGCCCTCTTTTTTAAGCATTCGCCTGGTGTATTTGTCTATCACATGCAAAATGAGCACCTTGCCGTTAAGTATCTTGGCCATGGCCACGGCGTGGTCAATGGCATAATCACCTATTTCTGTAAAGTCGGTGGTAGCCAAAATAAGGGGTTTTTCTGTGGAGTCCATCTGATTGGGTTTTTGGTTTGTAATGGATGGATGTCGGGATTACGCAATTTAAAAAAAATTGTTGAGATGCTGAATATTCCGGAAGATCACACACTGGTTTTTATCTGAAGGGGATTCGGTAGTAAATATGGTAATGAAGCATCAGGCTGGTGTTTCCGCCTGCTTTGCCAAAGCCGCCAATAAAATATGGCTCCATTTCGGGTTCCCGGGTATTATGAAGAAGCAGCCGGCCACGTAAATTCCAGCCAATAAAAATATTATGCCAGAGTTCTGTCTTAAGGCCGATGCCTGCTTCTATCCAATGCGCCCTGTAATTTTCTGCCTCAACAGACGTTTGATAATCGCCCCAATAGGCGTCAGGAATAACAATAAAAGGCGCTTCGTGGCCCAGAGTACTGAATCCGTATCTTACAGCTAAGAGCACCAGGTCATTGGGGGCCTCCGGACTGCGCCCCAAAATATTAAAGTCGGCGCCAATCCTGATGTAATATCCGTCGGCCTGGTACCGGTGTGTTTCTTTTTCCACGTTAATATCAAGCAGGCCCGCTTCCAGGACAGCAAAATAGTTGTGTTTCCATTCCACATCCAGGGAGACTTCCCTGAAAATGGTTTCGGGCTCCACAAATTGCCTGGCAAAACCTGAAACATCCATGCCGATCCTTACCGAAGAGGCAAAGAGCGTATCATTAGCTGCCTGCAAGCTCAGGCTCAGGCTCATCGCCATTACCGGTATCAGGAATAAATACCTTAAGATGTTCATCAAGCGTATTGGTTACATATGTCATTGTCTCCTCAATGGAAACAATGTGGTTTTTTGTATGGCTTACACCGGTGAGTTCAAAAAACATGGTAAAGCCACATTCGACCGAAATGAATTGCGTTTCCCGATGGTATGTTATCCAAAGGGTGTCTGTGAGATGATAAAAATCGATTACAAAAGCACAACCATTTGCAGCGGGGTTGAGCGGCAACTCCAGTATGGACACCGAGGTCAGGTGTTCATATACGGGAGTATCGGGCTGCTCCAGCGAAAAAACCCTGAGTGAATCCACCACCGTCCATTGTGTATCATCCTGATCAGTCAGGTAAAAGCCGATTCGCAGATCGTTGGCCGTAATGTCCTCGCAGATCTCGTCATCCTGGCATGCCCAACACAGGAAAACCATTCCCGAAAGAGCCAGGAAAAATTTCCAAATAGCAAGACCTGACCTGTTATGGTACGCCATGAAGGCAAAATTAAGAAAAAAGCATTCCCCGTCAATAAAAAGAAAAATGTCCTGGAATGATCCCGGCTTCGATCGCCCCCAGAAATACACCCTCCTTATTGTATCGCAGCACCTTTCCTTCCTGAACGAAATCAATGGGATCTGAAACATAGAGTTCACCATTTTCGGGGTCGACACCTAAAGCGTAATAGAAACTCCCATTTGAAGGGATCAGCAATTCAATCTGCGGATCACTCCCGGTGGCCGACATACTGTATAGACCACCTCCGAGAAAATAGAGCGTTTTCCCCTCCGGGCATATGACCAGGTTGCTGTACATCATATCGGGGTTTGGCAACAGATGTTTGTTTGCAATCTTTAGGCTGTTTTTTTCAATCTGATATATGGCCGGATGGCTTTTAAAAAAGGGTGCACCGCCTGCCAGAACCCATATATGTTCATTGACGTCCTTTACCATGGATACGGGACCCGGAGGCAGATACAAACTGTCTGTTAGTTTGTCTGTTTGCGGGTCAATTTCATATATATATCCTGATTGCATACCTGTGACAAACACACGTTCTCCTGCCCTGATCAATGACTCTGTCCAGCCATTTACGGGAATTTCCCCTGCAATTTCATGGCTTTCCAGATCTACGATCACCACATGGTTTCCAAATAAATCACTTACATATGCTTTTTCCTCGGAAACGGGAAGCATGTAACGTGGAGATACCAGGCCTTCGATGCTCCCTTTGCGCTGAAATGTTTCCGGGTCGACCACTTCAATTTTCCCTGAATTGTTGATGACCAGGTATGCCAGGTCATTGAATACAGTCACTGACTGGAAAACATCTCCCAGGCTCTCCCCGTTGGCATGGTAAAACAGGTCGTGATATATGGTGTCATTCACTTTATCATAATAGCTTAATGAGGCATTCCCCCACCCAAAATTTCCTTCATTGGCTACGATAACACCCTGTCCGCTCATTGTTTCCTGTTCGGGATCCCGGGGTTCAGTTTCTGTTTTTTCACAGGAGACCAGGGTGATTCCTGCTGCAATGACAATGTAGAATAAGCATTTGATTTTTTTCATATGTATTGTAATTATTTATGATCCGCATTTGCCGGAATATCCAGACTGAAACCCGCCCGCAAATGCCGCAGGGGCATCGGCCTGCCGGCCATTCCTTCGTAGGCTTCATTCCACAGGTTGTTGATGGCTGCCGTGATTTTGAACCCGTATCCCCACATGTTGCCTTGCCACTGAAGACCGATGTTGGACATATGATACGGATTGATCCACTGCTTGTTATCGCTGCTGGTATATCGCCTGCCGATATATTGATGGTCGAAAAACATCAGAAAATTTGCATACATAAAATGCAGGTTGTAGCCGAGGGTATTTTTCGGTACATAAATGAGTTGTTTGCCGGCAGAGGCGTCAAAAATACTGGTGGGAACCATGTTTTGCGCCACGGTGTGATCCCATCGCGCATGCAGTGTCATACGAAACCTGTTCAGATTAAATGAACCTTTCAGATTAGCTTCAAAACCATAACTCCTGACTTCCTGCAGGTTTTTTGGCGACCAATATATACTGCCTTCTTGCGGCAACCAGATGATCCACTGGGCAGTGGTCCTGTGGTATCCGGTCACTGAAATTTCATTGAGCCGGGCTGATGCATCTTTGCCTTCTGATATCTTTGCGATGTTTTCTTTGTTATACAAGATGGTCAGATCCTGGTTCCAACCCTGCTCGGGTTGAAGATCGGGATTCCCCCCGGGCATCCAATATTTGTCATTGAGTGTCGGCAGGCGGTAATTTTTTCCGGTATTTGCCTTAATCAGAATTCCTGGCATTGCCTGATACAATAATCCGACAGAAGGGACAAAAGGGATTTGCTGTCCGGGTACAAATTCTTGTCGTCCGCTGATCAGAAACTGTAAGTGGTTGGCAATAACGTCCCATTTTAATGAAGAGAAAAAGGCAATACTGTTCTGGTTGTGTTTTTCCCCTTTGTAATCGTCGGCCCAGGCATTTACCATCCGGGTGTTGACACCGGCATTGGCCAGCAACAACCCGCCTGGACTAAACAAGACCTCGGCCTCCTGTGTGAGGGTGTTTGACCATGACCTGCTTTCGCCATTCAGGTTGTCGCTATACAGCAGGGCCTCCTCAAAGAAACCGCCACGCCAAATCAATACGCTATGGTCAAAATTTGTTTGCCATTGCCCTGTAATCCGGAATGCTCCGTCTTCCTGATAAGCCTCCCTGTGGTTTTGCATCATTGGGGGCGGTATATTGCGGTTTGTTTCCTGCCACCACCAGCGAATATCAAGCTGATGCCTTTGCTTTATCTGTATATAGGTCTCATGCAATAAACCCCATTGGTCCAAAGCAGCATGTTCCTGGGTATAGATGGGGCTGCCATAAACTGCTGTATTTTTGTAATTGTACCTGTTGGCTGAATTTCTGTTGAAGAAACGAAATCTGGAGAATACCGAATGATTCCCCCATGAAAGTGTCAGTTGTTGTGCTGCCTCCTCCAGATCAGTAAAAGAAAACCGGATTTTGGCATGCAGACCTGCCAGTTTTTCGCGATGGTTGTTCAAATGAATGGCCCCACCCATGCTACCGCTACCCCATAATGCACTGCTTCCCCCATATTGGATGCCCAGCTGGTCAATAAAAAATGCTGGGATCAGTGCCAGGTCCGTTTGGCCGTGCATTGGGCTCTGAATCTGGAACCCATTCCATATCAGGGATGTTTGTGCGGCGGAACCCCCGCGCAGAGAACTGGTGGCCAGTATCCCGGGGCCATAGTTTTTTATGGAGATGCCTGCATAGCGGGCGAGCAGTAAATCAATGCTTTGATCAGATTGCTGTTGTAAAAACCGGTCTTCAATCTGGCGAATGCCATGTCCTGCAGTAAACACATTATATCGTGTTGCACGAATCACTGTCTCCTCAAGGAGAATAAGGCTGTCGGGCGGATGATCCGCACCGGCATACAAGCCCAGTGGCAGTAAAACCAAAAGCAACAGCTGCAGACGCAACATAACATGCCATTTACGCCGGAAACAACCCGGCAAAGACAAACCCATAAAATAACTTGTAACAAACGGCGAATCGTTTCGCTTTTATCCCGAAAGCTACAAATTGATATTGTATACAGGTAGGTCTTCTGACTTGTTCAATGTTTATCGCCTTCCCACCCGTATGGGCAGTGGCTTTGGAGTGATAAACACGACGAAAGGAACTCACAGCAGCGGGAACTGTTCAGGATTTTCACCTGATTCCCTCTTCATCCAGCCATCCTGAATAGACGCCGGAACCTGTATAGGTACAAAGATAAAAAAAAGTATATAACCCGGCGAAATTATTTAAAATAGTTTGTAACGGCACCAGCCCAGCATCCGGCTATCATTTCCGGATCGTTCCTGAATTCTTCCGGTACGGGTTCCAATGAATAAATGTCGCTGACAAAGAACTGCCCCCCCTCTTTCATCAGCGTTTGTCAATCGCAATTTTTTGGCCTGCTGCCGGGCTGTTCCCATCATGCCCTCATCCTTTTTTTTGCGCTTTTTTGTAATTAAAATTACTCAAACGATTGTATGGCCTGTCGAATAATATCAACACACTCAATGAGTTGTTCTTCAGTGATCACCAGCGGGGGCGCAAAGCGGATTTTATCTCCATGGGTTGGTTTGGCCAGCAGGCCAAGCTCTGCCATCTTCAGGCACACATCCATGGCCTCTTTTCCATTCTTTGGTTTGATGACTATGGCGTTAAGCAGCCCCTTGCCCCTGACCAGGGTAAGCATGTCGGATTGGATGGCGCGAAGTTCTTTGCGCAGGATTTCTCCCAGGTATTCGGCCCTTTCTGCCAGTTTTTCCTCCTGTATTACATTCAGGGCAGCCATGGCAACCCTTGCGGCAACGGGATTCCCACCAAAAGTGGACCCGTGCTGGCCGGGTTTAATGACCAGCATCACGTCGTCGTTGGCCAGTACGGCAGATACCGGGTAAATACCACCACTGATGGCTTTACCAAGAATAACCACATCAGGTTTTACATCCTCGTGGTCGCAGGCCAGCATTTTTCCTGTGCGGGCAATACCGGTCTGGACTTCATCAGCCATATACAATACGTTGTGCTGTTTGCAAAGTGCATACGTTTTTTTGAGGTATCCTTCGTCGGGTACAAATACACCCGCTTCACCCTGAATGGGCTCAAACAAAAAGCCGGCCACATTGGGGTCTTTCAGGGCCTCAGCCAGTGCATCGATATCGTTATAGGGGATACGGATAAACCCTGGTGTAAACGGACCATAGTCACTGTATCCGTCCGGATCGTTCGAGAAAGAGACAATGGTGGTGGTCCGGCCATGGAAATTGTTCTCGCAAACCACAATCTTTGCCTGGTTTTCGGGTACACCCTTTTTCTGGTATGCCCATTTGCGGCAAAGTTTTATGGCTGTTTCAACGGCTTCCGCACCGGTATTCATGGGGAGCACCTTATCGTAGCCAAACAATTCCGTGATATATTTTTCATAAATACCCAATACATCATTGTGGAAGGCCCTGGATGTAAGTGCCAGCTTTTTCGTTTGTTCGATAAGGGCATCAACAATTTTCGGATGGCAGTGTCCCTGGTTTAAGGCTGAATAAGCCGACAGGAAATCGTAATAACGCCTTCCTTCAACATCCCATACAAATATGCCCTCGCCGCGTGACAAAACCACCGGCAATGGGTGATAATTATGTGCACCGTGTTTGTCCTCGAGTGCTATCGCCTGCTGCGATGTGATCTTTTCTTTGGTAATCATAACGATACTCCTTGAATTTAAAATGTGAACTATAAAAGAATGTTTATAATGAATCGAGCCATGCCAAATACATTGACACACACGACGATGATTATTGCATGGCGAGCTCCATCTGACCTATTTAATAAAATTATAAACAGATGAAAAAAATAAGTGCTTTACCAGAGAAAGCGCAAATATAGCAAAAGCCCCCCGATAAAAAAATTTATTCATAAAATACGCTTTTTTAAACGGTTATTTGTGACCAAAACAAAACACATGTATCTTTATGGTTTAAAACAAACCATCATGAAAAAGATTTTGTGGTTGCTTTTATGTGTGTTCTTTTTTTCATCCAGCGCACTGTCTCAGTGGAGCAACGATGCAGGCAAAAACCTCCAGATCACCGGCCTGGGTGGTGAACAGACGATACCCAAAATTGCCATGGTGCCCAATGGTAATTTTTTCATTGCTTTTTTTTCACTTTCTGGAAAAGGATACCACGTCAGGCTGCAGCATCTGGACCACGACGGGAATCCCCTATGGGAAGACAATGGCATCCTGGTCAGCGACCACCCGACGATGACCAGGCTGACTGACTGGACACAGGTTTTGTCATTTGTAAACGACGGGGATGATGGTTTTTATATTGGATGGCATGACTACAGCATCTCCGGGAATGTTGCTTCTGCATGGATTCAACATGTGAATGCCGGAGGGGAGGTGCAATTCCAGGCCAACGGGGTGTTATTGTCGGACGCACATGCCAACCAACAATTCAATCCCATGATTGCCAGCCCGGAACAGGACCCGAATGTTTATGTTTTTTGGCAGGAGACAGACGGAAACCAGAACCTGTACGGTATTTTTGGGCAAAAAGTGTCCCCTGACGGAGATCTGATATGGGGTTCGCAGGGCAATGCCGTATTTAATTTGAGCGGCCTTCCGGTAAGGCCTTTATATACCTTGCCGGCGGACAATGATATTTTGCTGGTTTATGAATACGCCACGGGTGGTGTTTCATCTGCCATCAAGGCGATCCGTTTTAATGACCAGGGTGAATTTGTCTGGCCGGGGCAAGAGGTCTATGTCAGTTCAGTGCACTCTTCAAAGATGCACATGGATATTGCTTTTTATGACCATACGCAGTGGACTTTTGCCTGGGGTGATGACCGTAACGGACCCAGGGAGATTTATGCACAGAACCTTCATCCGGATGGCACCCTGGGAATCGTTGAAACCCAAACTTACTTACTTAATCTGTTGGCGGATCCTGAAGAAAGGGGCGCGGTGGAGGGCGGCGGGGAATATGATGCGGGTACGGAGGTGACAGCTGTTGCCACGGCCCATGAAGCAGGGGAACCCGTTTCACATCATGTCCGAATTTTCCCGAACCCATCTGATAGCAACCTGTTCATCTCTTCAGGCGGAAGGATACTCTCTGTTGACATCACCGACATGACTGGACGAACTGTTTACAGCACCAAAGCAGGTGGTGTATATGAGATCCGGATCAATACCTCAACCCTCAGACCGGGA
>PXAA01000016.1 GCA_003567205.1 Bacteroidales bacterium | reverse complement strand
GGCAGCCACGACAGGTAGGGAAAAATGGTTTTTTCCGAAAAAACACCCTCGGCCAAAAACGGGGCCAGGCTGGGTACGCGGCTGGTGAGGTCCCGGGTGCTGAAAAAGATGCTCCCAAATACATTATTGTGTTCATTGTCGCGGTTTGCCAGGATCTGGTTTTCTATTTCCTGAAGCGTATAGCCGCTTTTATCAGGGTCATCCGATTTGTGTTGCATGCCCTTGAGCAGGTTCTGAAAAAAGTTGGCAATCCGGTCGGCCAGTGATGTGGTTTTGCTGTCGTGGGGCAGGCGGTAGGTGCCGATGCTGGGATAACAATGCCTGCCCTTGCGCTCGCATTCCTGCCCCCACCATTCAACCAGTGTCAGGTAATCCTGTGGTCCGCCAATGGGCCAGTAAAGCTGGGGCGACAGGTAGTCGACCGACCCTTCGTGCAGCCAGGCCAGCGGGTCGCAAAAGATCACATTATAATTGTCCCTGCCGGTGATGCCCGGGGGTAAGGTTGTGCCCCATTGGGTTGCGGCCGATGGCTGGGTCGAATAGATGCCCGCCGGACTCACCCCAAACACCATGGAGGGGTCAATGGATTTGATGGTGTCGTTCACCTCGCGGATCATATTGTTTACCGAGGCCCTCCGGAAATTGCCCCGGGTGTTGTGCTCGTAATACTGCTGTACAAACTCATCGGTCCCATAGGTGTCGTATGTTTCCTGGTCGGCGCTCAGCGGGACTCCTCCGGGATAGAAGTAGTCGTCGAAAATTACCCCGTCGAGATCATAGTTGATGACCAGGTCGGCAATGATGGATTTGATCAGTTGTGTGGTGGCCGGGATTCCCGGGTCAAAAAAGGTCTTGCTGTCATAGGTAAAGATCAGTTCCGGATGGGTCTGGGAATAGTCACCCGGCTGTCCTGCAAATTGTCCGGCAACATTTTCAAAACGGTAGGGATTGATCCATGCATGGACTTCCATGCCCCTTTTGTGTGCCTCATAAATAACCAGGGCAAGGGGATCATACGAGGGTTCTTCCCCGCGGGTGCCGGTGATCCAGTGCGACCAGGGTTCGTATGCCGAACGGTACAGGGCATCTGCGTTGGGCCTGACCTGGAACAGCACCGCATTGATATTGGTCTCCATCAGTACGTCCAGCATTTGCCTCAGGCGGTTTTGCTGGTTGATGGCCGAAACAGACGTACTGTGCGGCCAATCGATATTCCATACGCTGGTCAGCCACACACCACGCATCTCCCTGTCCGGTTGGGCGGCCAAAATAATTAAGGAACAAAAAACAAAAAACAGAAAGGGTAAGGTTTTCTTCATACAACTGCAATAAAACGTAAATGCCCCGGAGGCCCTGAAGCCTCCGGGGTTTGTGTATTTGGGGTTAACAGCTTTTACCTTTTGACATGGTCAATGGCGATGCCGAAAGGTATTACGCCGGTGATATAGAATTCGGGTTCTTCGCTTCCGTCAATGTTCCAGCGTTTGATTCCTGACTGGCTGCCATCACCCACAATCTCGCCAAACAGGTCAATGTCTTCGTTGTGGCGGAATGGATAATAAATGTATCCACCGTCGCTGTCGACCACAATGGTTGTTATATAGGTCCTTTCGGCTTCACCACCTTGTTCGGAAAAGCCTTCCAGCGGATCAATGAGCTGGATGTTGTGCCCATCGATGTCGCAGACGTACAATCCCAGGCCGTAGCCGCCGGCAGCCTGGTTGACGGCAAAGTAAATTTTACCGTTTACCTCGTCTACCTTAAAGGTCCTGATCTTCAGATCAAAGAGGTTGTCGAACTTACCCAGGTAGTCGCCGCCGGTGGTAAACCTGTATAGGCCACGGCCTGTGCCATGCTTGCTGTACCAAAGTTCACCGCCAACGATCCGGATTGCGCCGTCGGTCCATCCGTAGGCCGATGATACACCAATGGCATTGGCCAGGTCAGTTCCCTCGCTGGCTTCATGGAAAACGTATGGGTTGGGGTAATTGCCATCCTGCTCGCTGTAATGGATGCGTCGTCCGCCCTGGAACCTGTCAACCCAGTAGACCATGCCATCTGGCCCCACGGTACTGACAAAGGGGTCGTCGCGGTAATCGTGGTCCGGTGTGGGTGCCGTAATGGTCCAGCGGTCGCCGCCATTCAGATTGGTGGTGAATATGTAGCCGTCGGCGGGCGTGTCGGCCGGTGAAAAACGGATGTGGTCGCCCGCAACGGAAATTACGATCCTTTCCTGGTGCACACTTACACCAAGCGGATGCAGGCCAACGTCTACGCCGAGATTTTCGTGCGGAAGGTCGGTGCCGGTGTATAGCATCTTTTTGTAAAGGCTCTGGTCAGAGGCACTGGTGAAAAACAGCGTTTTGGCAATCTCGGCCTGCACATTGATGTCGCGCGTGGCATAAAGCGTTTCCACGCCATCGAAGAGTTCCAGGTTTACTGTGTAAACGCCCGGAGGATTATACGTGGTTTGTGGATTGGCTTCCTGCGAAGTTTCCCCGTTGCCCAGATCCCACTGGTAGGTTACCTGGTCTTGCAGCTCCGGATATTGAAAGAATTCTGCGCGGAACGTTACCGTGTCGTCATACACAATGCCTGTTGGCTCGTGCAATATTTTCGGATTGGGTTTTTTGACGGTGAATGAACGCTCATAGACTTGCTCCTTGCCATCGGCTGCGACCCTGAGGATGGCCCCGTAATCTCCAGGCAAGGGATAGAAGACCGCCTCGGGCTGAATGTCGGTGGTTACGGAGTCTTCTGTAACTTCTCCCTGGCGTATGATCCTGCCCAGGGGGAAAGTCCAGTGGTATGATTCGGCATTCTTTGAATTATTAATAAACCGTACTTCGGCCGGGGCGTTCAGGTCATCTTCGTCCTGAATGGAGAACCCAATGGCCACATCGCCCCAAATTTTCTCTTCCTCTTTTTCGCATGCCACAATGACCAATGCAAAGAGTGTGAAAAAGAGAATTGCCCGGATAAAAAATACTGATCGTGTCATAATATCTGGATTTATTTTTGTTTATCAAAGCACCCTGAATGTACGCTCAGAGCTTTTCCCATCGTGACCCGGGTCAATGATGGCCGTGGCCTTTACGGTGACCCTTGTGTTGTCGGCGACCGTTG
>PXAA01000078.1 GCA_003567205.1 Bacteroidales bacterium | reverse complement strand
GGGCAATGGCCTCGTCCAGGGCATTGGTGTGCAATGACTGTGTGTGACCCAGTACAGCCCCCATGGCTTCTACGCATGTCCTTGTTATATTGTTGAAGGGATCCTGTTCGGTAAGGCTCCATCCGGAAGTTTGTGAGTGGGTGCGCAGTGCGAGCGATTTTGGGTTCTTCGGGTTAAACTGTTTCACCAGCTTAGCCCAAAGCATACGGGCTGCCCGCATTTTGGCGATCTCCATAAAATGGTTCATCCCGATGGCCCAAAAAAAGGAAAGACGGGGTGCAAAACTGTCGATGTCCATGCCGGCATTCACCCCTGTGCGCAGGTATTCCAGTCCGTCGGCCAGGGTATAGGCCAGCTCGATGTCGCAGGTGGCGCCTGCTTCCTGCATGTGGTAGCCGCTGATGGAAATGGAATTGAAGCGGGGCATGTTTTTCGAGGTGAACTCAAAAATATCGGCAATGATCTTCATCGACGGCAGGGGTGGATAGATGTAAGTGTTGCGGACCATGAACTCTTTCAGGATGTCGTTCTGGATGGTGCCGTTGAGCTGTTCCATCGAAATGCCCTGTTCTTCGGCGGCCACAATATAAAAAGCCATCACCGGCAGCACGGCACCGTTCATGGTCATGGATACCGACATTTTGTCCAGGGGAATATCATCAAACAGGATCTTCATGTCGAGAATGGAGTCGATGGCTACACCGGCTTTGCCCACATCGCCTACTACCCGCTCGTGGTCGGAATCATAGCCCCTGTGTGTGGCCAGGTCGAAAGCCACAGACAGGCCTTTCTGGCCGGCGGCAAGGTTCCGGCGGTAAAACGCATTGGATTCTTCGGCGGTGGAAAACCCGGCATACTGGCGGATGGTCCAGGGCCGCATAACGTACATGGTGCTGTAAGGCCCACGCAGGAATGGCGGCAGCCCCGCTGCATAATTCAGGTGTTCCATGCCGGGCAGGTCGTCGGGGCCATACACCGGCTTTACGGCGATCTTTTCAGCCGTCTGCCAGCCCTTGTCAATACCATGCGCTTTTTCCCAGGCATGATGGTCGCCAGTTTTCTTTGGACTACGCTGAAATGAAACATTCTTAAAATCCGGTCTCATAAGCCTCTGATTACTTATTTACTTCTTCAAGCAATTCCCAGGGAAGCATTGAACTGTCCAAGTGACTCCAGCACATTGGTCCGCAGGTGAATGAAATTATCCACCCCGGCTTCAAGCAGGGTGTCTTTGAGTTCTTTCGGGTTGCCGGCAACCACCACCCGTGTATCAGGGGCTGCCTTCTTAATGGCGGCAGCGGCGGCGGTCAACCCAGCGTATTCCTCATCACTGCTGCACAGCACAACGATCTCTGCCTTCGAATCCAGGGCGGCTTTTACCCCGGAATCAATATCCGGGAAGCCCGGGTTGTCGATGATCCGGTAACCGGCCACGCCAAAGAAGTTGCTGCTGAACCCGGCCCTGGCTTTGCGCATGGCAAGGTTCCCATAGGTGAACAGGAATACTTTCGGAACTTCAAGGCCTTTGCCGGTGTGGTTCTCCACAGCCATCCGCAGGGCCTCGAAAGCCTGGGTGCCCCGGTATTGACGCAGTCCGGCAAGGGCTGTCAGTTCTGCGGTGGGCTGCACCTTGTCGAGCATTGTTTCTTCGGTATTGGGATAGAGATTGGTGCCGACAAAAACATGTTTGCGCAGGGCAATGTCCATGTCGCGTTTCTGACAGATGTATTCAATGGATGCCCGGATAAATCCTGTTTCTGCAGCCTTCAGAAAACCGCCTTTTTCCTCAATTTCCAAAAATAGGTTCCAGGCTGCGCCGGCAATGTCGTGGGTAAGCTTCTCGATGTAATAGGACCCGGCGGCAGGATCGGCCACCTTACCAAAATAGGCCTCATCGCGAAGGATGATTTGCTGGTTGCGGGCCATGCGATAAGAGAATGCATCCGGTTTTTTAAAGGGCTTGTCAAAGGGGTTCACCGTCATGCTGTCGGCACCGCCGATGGAGGCCGCCATGGCTTCGGTGGTGGTACGCAACATGTTCACATAAGGGTCGTACACGCTTTTGTTCCAGTTGGATGTGACCGCATGGATGTACATGTAGCCGTTTTGGATGTCGCCCGGGCCATATTGCTCAACGATCTTTGCCCATAACATTCTGGCAGCCCTGAACTTGGCGATTTCCATGAAGTAGGCCGAGCCTGTGGCCAGGGTAAACTGTATGCGGGGAGCGATGGCATCTGCCGGCAAGCCCATATCGGTAAGATGCACCAGGTATTCGTTTCCCTGCGAAAGGGCAAATGCCAGTTCCTGTACAATGCCGGCCCCTGCATTGTGGCAATGCTGGCCGTTGACCGTCAGCACATGAAATTGTGGCAGTTTTTCCCTGGCCTGTTCGATCAGGGTTTTGGCCTGCTCCAGGTCAGCCTGTTGTCCATCGTGAAATTTTGAATACAACAGATAATATCCCAGGGGATCAAAATTCAGGGAGCCTTTGGCTTTAGCGGGTCCCACCACCTCCGTGAAGTAAGATAACAAAACAGGGTAGTTTTTGCCGTTCAGCAGGTGAATGCCGGTTTTTTCCGCGTCAATGCCATCCAACAGGGTGTTCATATCCACTGCAGAATTCACTTCGCCGGCATTCAGGCCAACGGCTTCGGCCCCTTTTTCTACTGCATCTTTTGCCAGTTTATTGGCCCTGGCCGGGTCGGTTTCTTCGAAGTCCTGGCGTAACACCCAGTGATTGCCCTGTTCTTTTTTTCCGCGCACAAATGGTGCCTCGCCCGGAAGAATGCCCATGTGTGGCAAATCCTCCAGGTGCCTGGCACGATAGTATGGTCTGACCTTCAGGCCTTCAGCGGTATTCCAGACCAGACGTTTTTCGTAATCGGCCCCTTTAAGATCGGCCTGTATTTTTTCTTCCCACGCCTGTGTGGATACCGGAGGAAACTCCCCGATCAAGCCGGGCTGCTTATCCTGATCCATATGTATATATTTTTTATTCCCTGATTATTATATCCTAAAAACGCCGCAAAATTACAATAAAAAGGGAACATTTACTAAATTCGCAGGTTGGAACGAAGGTCAAAATGTCCAAATGTCCAAATGTCAAAATGTCCAAATGTCTAAATGTCTAAATGTCTAAATGTCTAAATGTCTAAATGTCTAAATGTCTAAATGTCTAAATGTC
>PXAA01000120.1 GCA_003567205.1 Bacteroidales bacterium | reverse complement strand
GCAAAGGGATCAGGATATACTTTTTCATAATCGGTTTTTTATTCTGTTACCAAAGAGTATTGTGAACTTTTCAATCAAGGTCCAGGATCCTGTCAGCCGCATCATCCATTCTGGGCCTGCGAAATAGCAAAGACGGATTGGAGCTCAGCTTTCTGGATACATCATGGATATTGTCCAGGGTATGTTGCAGCAGCAAAAGATTTTCTGTCAATGCATCGCTGCCCCTGTCAATATCTTCTCCTACTTTACTTAACAAAAGCTGCGTTTCCAGGGTGGTGGCGGCCAGCTTTTCGATCAACTCATTCAGGCCAGTCTCTTTCAATGTAAGGGAAATGTCCCGGAAATTGCCAAGCACCTCACTGAGGGTATCTCCCTGCATGATTTCATTAAAACGCGAGACAGCAAAAAACAGCTCGTCGGCAGTCTTATCCAGGTTCTTTGCAAATAAATTGAAAGCAGCAATGGTCTGCTGCACATCCTCACGATTTTCCACGACCACTTCATCCAGCCTGGATATGGTCTGGCCAGCCTGGTCAGCAAAGGCAGATATATCTTCGGCTGTCCGGGTAAAGGCCTGCATATTGTCAGGATGGGTGAATACCTGGAGGTTATTCAGCACTTGTTCCAGTTTAAAGTAAATGTCTTCGGCTTTTCCGGAAATATCCTCTGCAAAAGACGTACCAGGCTGAATGTATCCACCCGGCTGCAGAAAATCAGCTTCCTGTGTCCCTCCCCTGATCTCAATGATGCGCAACCCGGTTATTCCCATGGCCACAATATCGGCCACAGCATCCTCCTTAACCGGTGTCCCTTCCCGTAAGGCAAGTTTAATAATGATGATGTTCACATCCTCAGGGGAGATGTTGATTGCGGCTATGGAACCCACATTGATGCCCATAAATTTCACCGGACTTCCAACCTCAAGACCACCCACTGACACGTTCTGATAGGCTACGTAATAATGTTCCTTGCGTTCGAATATGCTACGCGCCGCAAAATAGCCAATCAAAACAAACAGGAGCCCCGAACTGACAAGAATAAAAATGCCGAGGCGGATTTTTTGTGCTCTTTTCATGTTTGGCTTTTATTTGATCGTATATTAAGTTAGAGTAAATATACAAAATTTTTCGCTGTTAGGGTACTGACAGCTTGTGGAAGAAAAAGTCTGCCCGGCAAACATTATCGCCTTTCGCGGGAAATCAATTTCAGACCGCTGGTGGAATAATAGCCATAGCCGTCTTCGTCTGCCAGGGAAAAAATAAAATAAGCCTCAAGGTCATCACGTGCCTCCACAAAATCAATGGATTTCTCCAGCCCCATCACCATAAACGCCGTTGCATAAGCATCGGCCGACATGCCATCGCATGCAAACACAGAAACACTCATCAGGTGGTGGGCAACGGGATACCCGGTTACGGGGTCAATGGTATGAGAATACCGTTTTCTGTCTGCTTCATAATATCTCCTGTAATCGCCTGAAGTAGCCAGACCTGCATCCACAATCTCCACATAATACACCCATTCCTGGGGTGCATCGTATTCTGCAGCAGGAACTTCCAGGCCAATCCGCCATTTGCTTCCATCGGGTTTCAACCCCCTGGCCATAAGGTCGCCACCAATTTCCACCAGATAGGTTTGTACGCCCTTCGATTCCAGGAAAAGCCCAATCACATCCGCAGCATAACCTTTGGCAATGGCATTAAAATCCAGCTGCACCCTTTCGTCTTTTTTCACTATATACCCATCTTCAAGGGCAATCTTCTGATAACCGACAAAAGCAAGCAGGCTATCTATCTTTTGCTTGTTCATGTCGGCCCTTTCAGAAAAACCAAATCCCCAGGCATTAACCAGGGGAAAGACAGTGGCATCAAAAGCACCACCAGTTTCTTTAGAAATTTCCTGTGCCCGGTTAAACACGGTTTCGAAATACGGATCCACCCTGGTTTCTTCATTGCGGTTGATGCGCGACAAAAGGGACTGCTGATCGTAAAATGAAAGAGAACGGTTAAAATCCTGGAAAATACTGTCAATGGCTTCCTGATACACCAGGCCGTCATCTTCATAATACGAAATGGAGTAATAGGTTCCAAATACCACCCCGCGAATGATGACCATTTGCGGCCCCCTGTAAAATAGACTGCAGGCACCCAGCAGGAAAACCACAAGCAACAACACATCAACTTTTCTCATTATCATACAATCTAATTAATTATACATACTTTTTTCTTCCAAACCCCAATAATTAACAACCAGCCGCTAATTACTAATTACTAATTACCTCTTCTTCCTTCTTACTTCTTCTTCCTAAAGCGGTTCCGTGTGCACCGAAATATGTGTCTCTTCGCCATATTGATCACGCAGGTGTTTTTCAAGTCGCACGGTGATATCATGCGCATCCTTGATATTCAGGTCCTGTTTCACATGGATATGCAAATCAATGGCGATATTGCTGCCTATCTTCCTGGTCTTTAAATCATGGGGATTGTGTACCCCCTCCACATTGCCGGCAATTTGCAAAATCTCTTTTTCCTTTTTTGAAGGCAGGGAGGTTTCGATGAGCTCCATGAGGGCTTCCCTGATGATACCAAACGACACCTTAAAAATAAAAAAACTGACAATGACAGCCGCCAGGGGGTCCAGGACCACCCACTGATTTCCCAGGAATATGGCACCACCTATACCCAGCAGGGTTGCCAGTGACGAATACACATCGCTGCGGTGATGCCATGCATTGGCAATCAAAGCATTGCTGTTGACACGTTTTCCTGTATCCAGGGTATAATGAAACAATATTTCCTTGACGGCAATGGAAAAAACAGCTGCATAAAAAGCGATCATTCCGGGCCTTTGCAAGGGACTATTGCCAAAATGGCCAATAATATTCCTGGCCCCGGCATAAAGGATGCCGGCACCAACAGCCAAAAGAATCCCTCCGACAAATGCAGCAGCAAGGGTTTCCACCTTGCCATGCCCGTATTTATGATTGCCGTCGCGGGGTTTTGCGGCAACCTTCAGGCTGCCTGCAAGGACAAGGTCTGTCATGATATCACTGATGGAATGAATTCCATCGGCCACCATGGCCGAACTCCGTCCAAGGACGCCAGCTACCAATTTTAGCAGCGTTAGCGAGGTATTGGCAAAAAAACCAATCCAGATGACCCGACTGGCCTGGGCGAAGCGGTTGTTTTTCATACCTGAAGGTTTTTAAAAAAAGCCCTGTCAAGCAGGGCTGCAAAATTAACCTCCAAAATCGTCAAGGTCAATATTTTCT
>PXAA01000001.1 GCA_003567205.1 Bacteroidales bacterium | reverse complement strand
TAGATTCGGTAAAGTAGAACACTAAAGGGAAATGAATATAGAAAAGGGGCCAATGAGCCCCTTTTTTTATGTCTAAAACCATTTTTCCTGTATCAGTCGTCCAGCTTCATCATAGCTATATTCGCGATACCAATCAACCCTTCCCCGGCCGTCATACCATCTCCATCCGGTTTTCAGGCCCATATCGTTGTATTCCATCACATAACGCAATTCAATATCGCCGCCGGCATCATACCTGGTATACCGGATAAGGTTACCGCGTTCGTCATAATTTCGTTCCAGCCACCACAGCAATCTTCCCCTTTTATCATATACATATTGATCCAGGGGTTGTCCGTCTGCAGCATAAGTGTACTCAAAACGATGCAGCATTCTGTAATGCAATGTCTTGGTAAGCAGTCGACTGAAGGCGTGGTAACGCCTTTCTTCCACCCTTTGTCCGGCGTTATTATAGCGGTATGTCCTGATCCATCTGAGCGAATTATCATCATCATACCATTTTACCGCGATGCGCATACCTTTCTGGTTGTAGTCGTAAACATACCTCCACTGCAAGAGGCCTTGCCGGTCGTAAACATTATAACCGGTGCAGTTGCCATCATCATTGTACGCATAAATATATAAATGGCTTAAATGGCCACCGGCGTCAATCCAATGTTCTTCCAAACGCAGGCCTTCCTGGCTGTATATATATAATCGTTGCCATTCAGGTATATTGTTGTGGCCATAATACTTCCATTCCACCCGGTTTAACGACTCATCGTAGCGGTATTGGTTTCTCGAAATTACCCTTGAATCAGCATCATAACATACTTGCTCTACCAGGTAGCCATGATGACCGTAAAACATCGCATTTTTTTCAAGCAAATCACCATAAGAATCGTATGTTGCCTCCCTTGTAAGCCTTCCGCGGTCATCATAAGAATAATGCCGTGAAGTAGACAACAAGCCTCCCGGCCCATATTCTTCGGTGGAAACCTTTCTGCCCTCCGCATCATAATCATGGACAATCAATCGGATATAGTCTTCTGCCTCCGTAGCAGCAGAGGTAAACCCTGACAACAACAGAATCATTAGTTTTATATGCCTGGTCAACCACATATCCCGCATTGAACGAAAAAAAAATCAACTTGCCATGATGCCGGTGGCCAAATCGGCAAATTCTGCCATGATCATGGCGGTGGCACCCCATATGGTATGATCATTTATCAGGAAACAGGGTGTTTCAAGACACTCCCCACCAGACAGGACAATGGGAATTTCCCTTAAATTATCCCGGACAAGAAACGCAGCGACCGGTATTTCGAGAATATGCGCCACTTCTTTTCTGTCCGGTACAAATGGCGGCCTTATGTTTGTAAAGCCAACAAAAGAACTGACCAGGTAATTGCTGGGCGGTATATATAGATCCGTTAACTGCCCGACTATTTCGACAGCATCAGGATCCACCCCCACTTCTTCGTGCGCCTCACGCAAAGCCGTTTCCTGCATGTTTTGATCCCCTGGTTCATGGCGTCCGCCGGGAAAGGAGATCTGACCGCCATGGACGCCATTGTATCTTGGACGCTGAATCAATACGGTATGCACGTTGTTTGTCATATCCGGATACAACAGGATCAATATGCTGCTGTTTACGGCCTTGCCAGATTTTCCGCGCGTCCTGATCTGATTGCGCCTTAACAGCGGGGCCATGCGCATTTGAGACTCCAGGCCAGGCAGGGAAGCAAATTCATGGTTTTGAAGTTGTCTGGCAAATACAGAAAAATCGATATGCCTGCAGTTCTTCATTATTTTTTCAGTGCATTTTGGTATGCCTTCAAACAACGCGCACGAGCTTTGGCATGATCCACAATGGGGGTTGAATATGACCTGGTGTGTGCCTCAGGTACCCACTGCCTTACAAATGCCCCGTCCGGGTCAAATTTTTTTTGCTGGGTCATGGGATTAAAGATACGAAAATACGGGGTAGCATCGCAACCTGTGCCTGCACTCCATTGCCAGCCTCCGTTGTTTGAAGAAAGCTCATAATCGAATAATTTCTCTGCAAAGTAAGCCTCTCCCCATCGCCAGTCAATGAGTAGATGTTTGCATGAAAAACTGGCTGTGACCATTCGCAGGCGGTTGTGCATATAGCCTGTTTGATTCAGCTGACGCATACCCGCATCTACCATAGGATAACCCGTTATGCCCTTTTTCCAGCTTTCGAACGCATGCTCGTTATTCAACCACTCAATGCGTTCGTATTCCGGTTTAAAAGCCCTGTGAACTAACATGGGATAATGCCAGAGGATCATGGCATAAAACTCCCTCCATACAAGTTCGTTTAAAAATACCTCATTCCACTCCGCTGCTTTTTTGACCAGGTTACGTATGCTTACCGTCCCAAAGCGAAGGTGCACCCCCAGGCGTGTAGTACCCTCCCTGCCAGGGTAATCGCGATGATGGTGATACCCGCGGATAAGCTTCTCGTCAATGCGCAGGGGTGGTGCCAACAAGGCCGGCTTTTTCAATCCCAATTGCTTTATTTCCGGAAAAACATTACCGGATGAAGCCACACACTGCGCCAACATATCCTCGGAGGCATAATGCCTGAGATGTGCTTCAGACAGTAATTCTTTCCATCGCCGGCTATAGGGGGTGAAAACATGATATGGACTGCCGTCGGCCTTCAGCACATCTTCTTTTCCCATCACCAGGTGATCGAGGTACCGGTTAAAACCAATGCCTTTCTCTTTTAAATAATTCCCGATCCGGTGGTCCCTTTTCAGGCCATAGGGTTCGTGATCCGTATTGCAGTAAACGGCTTCTACCCGAAAGTCCTCAACCAGTTGGCGTATGACCTGAAATGGATCGCCCCTTTTAATCAAGATGTTTTTATGTGTTTTGCCCAGCGACTCACTGATGGCGGCCAAAGACCGGTATATGAAAAACACCCGGT
Organism: Bacteroidales bacterium; assembly: GCA_003567205.1. Taxonomy (GTDB): domain Bacteria; phylum Bacteroidota; class Bacteroidia; order Bacteroidales; family UBA7960; genus PUPG01. Next base: position 335 of record PXAA01000001.1, on the reverse strand, counting down.
GATCATCCTCAGGCAAAGGATCCAGGATGTTGTCGTCAAAAATAAACACAGGCAATACCTGTCTGCTGCTTTTCAGGGCATGATACAGTCCCTTGTTGTCAAAGAGTCTCAAATCGCGGCGAAACCAGAAGATCACAATTGGTGTGTTGTCTTTCATGGCAAAATCGTTGGTCATGGTCATGTGCCAATTTAATAAAATAAAAGCGATTGAAAGTATTTTTCATAATTAAAGAAGAATTAACTTTGCAGCGCATCTCATGAACCCTATCCCATGACTGATCTGATATACGAAGGTTATTTTGCCCTTTTTTTGATCATCACACTGGGCATTTTGC
>PXAA01000088.1 GCA_003567205.1 Bacteroidales bacterium | reverse complement strand
TGCAGGCAGCGGATCAATCTGTTGATGGCAGGCAACAGGACAACAGGCGTGATTTTGATGCAAAAAAAGTCATCGTGGACCATGTACTTGACAGCTATGACTGGCATTTATTCGACATTGGTGAAAGGGAATTTTCGTTGCCGCTACCGGTGATCCTGTTTTATGAGCGTACGATGTATGTGTTCTCCAGCCACCATTTTCAACATGGTTACGCCAGCCATAAAGGTTTCCGGATTGCTGCGGAAGGACCCAGGAAGGGCCGTATTGTGCGTGTTCTGGAAGATGGTGTAAGCCCCGACCCCAATGCATCGGCCATTTATGATTTTTCCATTACCAAAAATGTGGTGGCCATTTTCTTTGCCTCCGCACTGCTTTGTTTTATCTTTATCAAGGTGGGCAAAAGATACCGGGATGCCGACATATATGCCACTCCAAAGGGGATGCCATCCTTCTTTGAACCGCTGATTCTTTTCGTCAGGGACCAGATTGCCATCCTGGCTATTGGCCCGGATAAATACAGGCCATTTATGCCCTATCTGCTCACGGCATTCTTTTTCATTTTTCTGAACAACCTCCTGGGCCTTGTCCCATTTTTTCCGGGGGGTGCCAATGTTACCGGCAACATCAGCGTTACCTTTGTGTTGGCTATGTTCACCTTTTTTACCACACACTGGTTTGCAAACAAGGCTTATTGGCAACATATGTTCAATATGCCGGGCGTGCCTATGTTTTTGAAATTTCCCATACCTATTTTGCCGGTGATTGAAATAGTTGGGGCGTTTATAAAACCATTTGTGCTGATGATCAGGTTGTTTGCAAATATTACCGCCGGGCATATGGTGATCCTTAGCCTCACTTCGCTGGTTTTTGTGCTGGGGTCGGTAAGTATTTTAATGGGATATGCCATTTCACCGCTCACAGTTATTTTTATCATATTTTTGAATTTTTTGAAGATGCTTGTGGCATTTTTGCAGGCCTATATATTTACGCTCTTTAGTGCATTCTTTTTTGGTATGGCTGTTCCAAAGCCGGATCACTGAATATTATTAACCTAAATGTAGAAACATGACTTCATTATTTGTATTGTTAAACAGCGTGGACATTGCGCACGAATGGATGAAACTGGGTGCCGCATTTACCGCCGTGATTGCGGTATTCGGTGCTGCATACGGCATTTCCGTAATTGCAAGAAGTGCGATTGACAACATTGCCCGGCAACCTGAAGCAGGGAGTGATTTGCGTTCTTCCATGGTGGTGTCTGCCGCACTAATCGAAGGGATCACTTTTTTTGCCCTGGTAATCGTGTTGCTGACGCTCTTTGTTTAGTGCCGGCATTGCCTGGTTGTTTGCCCGGGATCCTGATCCGGAATACATGACCTGTGTAATCTTTCCGGCTGGTATTTTTAATGTAAAGTATTCAAAAAGCCTGAGTTATGGAACTATTAATGCCTGGTTTAGGTCTAATTTTCTGGATGACTGTGTCATTCGGTTTTGTATTGCTTATTTTGAAAAAGTATGCATGGAAGCCCATATTGCACGTGCTTAACCGGCGCGAAAAACAATTGGCCAAATCATTCAGTGATGCCAGGCGTATTGAGTATGAAATGTCGCAGCTTGCCGTGATAAAAAGCACACGCATTGCCGAAGCGGACAAAATGTATCAGGAGATCACGGCAAAAGCCCGCCTGGACGCTGAAAAGATCATAGAAGAAGCCAAACAAAAAGCGATGGAAGAGGCCAGCATCATTTCTGAAAAAGCCGATGAAATGGTGGAGGCATATAAAAAACAGGCCATGCTTGAGATCAGGGGGCAATTGTCATCATTGTCGCTTGATATTGCAGAGAAAGTGTTGCAGGAGGAGTTCAGCGACAGGAGCAGAAATGCCAGTTATGTGAACAAATTGCTTGAAAAGGTGGCGGCCAATTAGCACTGCAATCCTGACATCCCAGCATATATGCCACAACGTAGCCATATCCTGAACAAACGTTATGCCAGGGCCCTGCTTTCCCTGGCCGTGGAAAATAACATTCTGGAACGGTCATACAGGGATATGCAGGGGATATACGAGGTATTCAAAAACAATAAATCGCTCGGGATACTTTTCAAGAGCCCTGTGATCCGGGTTTCAAAAAAGCAGAATATCGTGTCGCAGTTATTTAAAAACAAGGTGCATCCCCTGATTCTTCGTTACATGCTGATCATAGTCCGCAAACAGCGTGGCAACCTGCTTGAGGGCATTTCCAATGCCTATTTGCGTGTCTATAAGGAATACCTCGGTATTGAACAGGTAAAACTGACCACGGCCGTTCCGGTAGATGACACTGTAAGGGCTCGTGCGCTTGAAGCTGCAAGGAAGATCACTCCCCACGAAATTGAGTTTGAAGAGTCAGTTGACCCGGACATCATTGGGGGCTTCATCCTCAACCTGGGTGACAAACAGTTCAATGCAAGTGTAAAACACCGCATGCAGCGGATCAGGAAACATTTGCAGAATCATTAAAAAAAGCGGCTATATGTCTGACATAAAACCTTCTGAAATCTCAGCCATCTTGCGACAGGAGATGGCAGGTTTTTCACTTGAAACAGAGCTGGAAGAAACGGGAACCGTGTTGCAGGTCGGTGATGGGATTGCCCGCATTTATGGCCTTGGCAATGCATGGGCGGGCGAGATGATCAGCTGCAATGACGAGGAGATGACCGGGGTGGTGCTGAACCTTGAAGAAGATAATGCGGGGATTGTATTGCTGGGTGAAGCAAGAAACCTAAAGGAGGGTGATGTGGTAAAACGAACCGGTCATATTGTATCGGTCAAAGTGGGAAAGGCGCTATTGGGCAGGGTGGTGAACACGCTCGGTCAGCCTATCGATGGTAAAGGAAAGATCGAAGGCCCGCTGTATGAAATGCCGCTGGAACGGAAAGCCCCCGGGGTAATTTATCGCCAGCCGGTTAACCAGCCCTTGCAAACGGGCATCAAGGCAATTGATGCGATGATCCCCATAGGCAGGGGGCAGCGGGAACTCATTATTGGAGACAGGCAAACCGGCAAAACAGCCATTGCCGTGGATACGATTATCAGCCAGCGCGAATGCTACGAAAAAGGAGAACCTGTGTTTTGTGTGTATGTTGCCATAGGCCAGAAAGGTTCAACGGTGGCCAATATTGTAGAGCAACTCGAAAAACACGGGGCCATGCCCTATACGGTGGTGGTGGCCGCTTCTGCCAGTGACCCGGCGGCCATGCAGTTTTTTGCGCCATTTACAGGAGCCGCCATTGGAGAGTTTTTTCGCGATAC
>PXAA01000026.1 GCA_003567205.1 Bacteroidales bacterium | reverse complement strand
CTTTGTGGTGGCAAACAACGTGGAGGATCTCACACAGGGCATCTATCACTACCATCCGCATGACCACCAACTGGAGTTTTTGCGCGAAGAGGATGTTTCCAGACCTCTTTTCAGGGCTTGTCTGAGCCAGTCGATGATCCTTGATGGCGGGGCCGTACTGGTATTCGCCGCAGTATTTGACCGGACGACGGCAAGATACGGAGCACGGGGCGAACGGTATATCCACAACGAAATCGGCCATGCCGGACAAAACGTACATCTGCAAGCTGCCGCACTCAACCTGGGTACCGTGGTCATCGGCGCCTACCGCGACGACGAAGTGGAGGAAATTCTCGGTCTGGGCCACGATTACAGGGTGCTGTACCTGATGCCCGTGGGGAAATTATAGATCCCGGAAAGGTGCGTTAGCAGGGAGGCTACAACCCGTAAGAAAGTCCGGTTCGCACGGAATAACTGTACGGGAAGGCACGCCCGGTCATTATGCCATGCCCGGACACCGGGCTGAGGAATATCTGTGCCGTAGGCTCAAAATGAAACACCAGCCTGCCGGTCAAAGGGATGTCAAGCGACAGTCCGCCAATGGCAGATACATTGAGCTGCCTGACGCCATAGGTTTCGCCAATGGATTTCTGCATGGTGTTTCTGCCTGCAAATACCTCATTTTGCATCAGGTAATTACCGGCCACCCCACCCTTCAATTGCAATCCAAGGTCCCTGCGCACAATATGGTAGCGCAACACCAGGGGTACTTCCAGATAACGGAAAACCTGGGTAATGCCCTCTGCAGATTTTTTCAATGTGCGGATGTCGGTTTCATCAAATGTCTGCTTGTTGGTGATCACCCTGTAGGATTGCACATCGGCAAAATAGTGATAAGGGTCATGCATGCGGATGCTTCCCTGCGATGTAATTATCGTCTGAGGGTGATATGTCTTGCTAAGACTGGGGTCTTGCTGATATAAAGGCATTTGGGCAGGGTGGGCATACACCATGATGTCTTTGACATACTGTCCCGTATTGACATATCCCATGCCTGTTTGTACAGACCATGCCGGGGATATCCTGTATGAAGCATCAAACCCTGCACCAAAGGTCATGATCCTTTCTTCAAGGGCCTCAAAAGGAATGGTCTGGAAAGCAAAATCATTCCCGGCGGCAAGCAAACGGTAGTTGTAAGCGGGCGCAAAGTGGGCGCCAAAACGGATGTTGGAGGGTGCCCCGGACCTCGCAAAATATTCAGAAACCCGGTCTCCGATGCCTGTGGCATCAGGTGTTGCATCGGTATCAAGCAGATGCGTACCAAACCTGTTTTGCACGACCGGTCCACCGGTTGTTGACAACCAGGCAAACATGCCATCGATCGGCTGTGCAGCAACACGAGGCACAGCAAAAGAAGGGATATCACCGGATTCGGCAAACAACAGGCCAACAGGCCGCGGGGCTGAAGTTACCCTTTGCAGCAAACCGGCTCTTGAAAGTACCTGGGCCTGTGCTTCCGCAGCGGGCATTGGAATTATTTCAGTGGCAGGCATATCCGCTGTCATGGATGTTTCATAAAAAGTATCTCCCGGCATCAGAAGCCAGAAAGAAAAAACAGCCACTGCAAGAACAGCCAAAGAAGCTGCCACCCTGAGAAACAGGGGAAGAAACCGATGCCTGGGGTGTTTATCGAGTGCATCGGCAATATGAACCCAGGCCTCCACCGGGGGATTGATCTCCAAACCCTCCAGTTTTTCCTGTATACTCTCGTCTATGTAATGCCGTTCCATTTCTATTTAACCATCAATTATACATCTGCCGGTTTACTAAATCGCCCTGTAAACAACCTTCATCTCCTTGCCCAGCTTGTCTTTCAGCTGCATGCGTGCCCTGGCGAGATTCGACCTTGAGGTTGATTCGGAAATATCCAGAGTCTCAGCAATCTCCTTGTGCGAATACCCTTCCAGGGCGTACAGGTTAAACACCAGCCTGTATTGTACGGGCAAGGCTTGCACATATGCCAGGATATCCTTTGTATTCAGTGAACCCGGCCCATGATTCTGGTTTACATGACCCTCATAATCAACCACATCGTCCAGTGACAAGTGATAAATACGCTGCCTGTATTTTGCAATCGCCGTATTGATGAATATACGCCTGATCCACGCTTCCAAACTGCCCTTGCCCTTGTAGGAAGGCAATTGTTCAAACACCTTGATAAAACCCTCCTGGAGAACATCCTGGGCTTCATCATAACTGGCGGCATAGCGCTGACAGAGGCCAAACATCTTTTTTGAAAACAGCGCATACAGGCGGTATTGATCCGCTTTGCGATGCTTCAGACAGCCTTTTAGTATCTTTTGTAATGAATCCAACGAAGCCCACTTTGTATAAAACAAAGATAGCAATTCCTGAATACATTTAAAAAACCCGGCCAAGATACCGTCAACAAATATCAAAGAGCGCACTCCGGATTTTACTGATTAAAAAAAACATCCCCTTTCCCTGAGTAAAAAGACACCATATATTCATCATTGAACTCCAGCGCAATCTGCTGCAACACTTGAAAATCGCCGTCAAACTTTATTACAAAAGGGTTTTCCGGCATATAGTGATTGATGTGGTCAAACAACACAAAATACCCCTCACCTATCCTGAAAAAGCCATAATTGCCGGGCGGCAGGAGTTCTTCCTCCGCCTGGACCTGCCATAACCGGGCAAAAAAGTCAGCGTAGTCCGTTTCAGCACCGGGCATTTTGGAATGCACATAACCCCATACATGATCTGCAGACAGCCGGTGCATCTCTTTTTCATAAAAATCAAGATAAGGGCTGTAGCCCCCCAACACACTCAGCTTTAAAAGGTCTTCGTTGAGGTCAAAGCTTGTGATGATGGTCTCCCGGTTGATCTCCATGTGCACATCGTGCGACCCTTCCTGCATTTCTCCCAGCCCGATAAAAGCCCTGGCCGGACCAAACGCGGTAAGACAAGCTTCTGAAAGCCCTATGCCCTCAAAAAGGATCATCCTGCGACCGGCAACAGAGGTATATGTGTATTCGATTTCAAAGTTTGTACAAGGATATTCCTCCAAAGTGACCACAAAAAGAGCCATTTGCCTTGACTCCCCGGCAAACACCTCCCTGAGTTCCACCATCAGCTTACCCGAAAAGTCATCCATTTCCGGTTCTTTCCGGCACGCTGTAAACAATATATTTAGTGCGACGAAGAAAAAACAGCAGTATAAAATATATTGTAAAGTTTTCATGGTCAATTAAAAAAAAACACCCGCCTGAGCTTTGGGTTAGAAAGTCGCTCAAACGGGAGTTTCTGCATGCGTTAAAAGCAAGCCGTAACAAAAGCGT
>PXAA01000024.1 GCA_003567205.1 Bacteroidales bacterium | reverse complement strand
TAAATCCCCGGATGCAGGTAATCAATCTGTCGGATGGGGTGGAACTGATCCAGGGCGAAGAGGTGGATCACGGGGATCATGTGCACGAAGGAGGAATAGATCCCCACATCTGGATGTCGCCAGCCGCTATGCTTTCATTGTTGCCACTGATCAGCGAAGCCATTGCAGAGGCATACCCGGATTTGGTGCATACGGTTGAAGCACGTTACGAGGAACTTTTTGCTGAGATTGAGGGACTGCACCGCGAAATGGAAACCCTGGCTGCCGGATTGACACAGCGCTCGTTTATGATTTTTCACCCGGCGCTTACTTACATGGCACGGGATTACGGGCTTGAGCAGATTGCCATTGAGCGGCATGGGAAGGAACCATCCCCGGCCCATTTGCGGCACATTGTCCGCCAGGCACGGCTTAACGATGTGCGGGTAATCTTTATCCAGGAAGAGTTTGATATGCGCAGTGCACAATTGGTGAGCGAGGAAACCGGCGCCACCCTTGTCCGGATCAACCCCTTGGCCTATGAATGGCAAGAAGGGATGACACATATTATGGAAATATTTAAAACATATCTGAAGTGAACAAAGCCCTTGTTATACTGGAAGGCGTAAGTACCGGTTACTTTTCAGAAACCGTTTTAAAAGACGTGAACCTGGAGATCTTCCCGGATGACTTTATTGGTGTTATCGGCCCCAACGGGGGAGGGAAAACAACGATGGTCAAAGTAATCCTGGGCCTTCAGCCTTTGTTTTCCGGAAAGCTCCGTTTTCCGGGGGGGCGGCCAAAGATCGGTTACCTTCCGCAGGCATCGCAGATCGACAAAAGCTTCCCCATTACGGTGCATGAGCTGGTAAGTTCCGGTTTGAAAAGCAAATACTCATGGTTCCCGCACCTTTCTTTCGGACAACGTACACGGGTTAAACGCATGTTGGAAGATGCCGGTCTGGCGGGCATTTCATCAAAGCCCATCGGGGAATTAAGTGGCGGTCAATTGCAAAAAGCCCTTCTTTCGCGGGCGCTGATCGACAAGCCGCAGTTATTGATACTGGATGAACCAAACACCCATGTGGACAAGCAGTTTGAACAGGAATTGTACGGGTGGCTCCGGGACCTGAACAAGGAAATGGCCATTCTTTTGGTATCGCACGACATCGGCACCATTTTTCCCATGGTTAAAACCATTGCCTGTGTGAACCGGATCCTGCATTATCATCCCTCCAACCAGCTGTCGGAGGAGGTCTTAAAAATTTACAACTGCCCGGTGGATATCATCGCTCATGGCCCCGTTCCGCATCGTGTGCTCAAAACCCATGACCATGAGTGAGTTTTTATCCATTTTTGAATACCAGTTTTTTCGCAATGCCCTGGCTGCGGCAGTTCTTACCTCTGTGCTGGCGGCCATGATCGGCACCTATATCGTGTCAAGAAAAATTGTATTCATTGGTGGCGGCATAACCCATGCCTCATTTGGCGGGATCGGGCTGGCTTTCTACCTGGGGCTGAACCCTTTTTTCGGGGCCGCTGTGTTTGGGGTCATGACAGCACTGGGCATTGAATGGATATCGAAAAAGGGCAAGGTGCGTGAAGACAGTGCCATTGCTATTCTCTGGTCGCTGGGTATGGCCCTGGGCATTATTTTTGTCTTTATGACGCCCGGCTATACGCCCAACCTGATGAGCTTTCTGTTTGGCAGCATACTTTCTGTGAGAGCGCCGGATTTGATAATCCTTCTTGTTTTTTGCCTGTTGCTGATCATTGTTTTTGCAGTTTTTTTCAGACCAATTCTCTATACGGCATTTGACCCGGAATTTGCAAGAACCAAGGGTATTTCTGTGGATGCTTACCGTTACCTGATGTCGGTGCTCATGGCCGTGGCCATCGTTTTGAGTATCCGGACTGTTGGCATTATTCTGGTATTGAGTATGTTTACTGTTCCTCAACTAACGGCCATGCTCTTTACGAGAAATTTTGCCCGCATTATGCCGCTGGCCGCCCTCTGGGGGATCAGTGGTTCGGTGATTGGTTTGATGGCGGCCTATCTCCTGGATATTCCCACAGCCGCTGCCATCATTTTCTTTCTGACCATACAATTCCTGATCATCAAACTGATCGTGATCATCAGGGACCAATTAAGAAGAGAAAGATTCAGACAATGAGAAACCAGGTGGTAACCCAATTATTTTGAAAATGAAGAAAATAAAAATTATCCTGACCATTGTATTTAGCTGGGTTTTGGCGTTTATGGCATATGCCCAGCGCCCCACGCACATCCCAAAGGAAAACGGACCCCTGCGGGCATTTGAATCGGTCGAAAGCGTTATTTTCTACATTGTGCTGCCGGTGATTATTATTGTGTTGTATGTGGTGTGGAAACGGAGGAAGAAGAAGTAAATAGTAATTAGTAATTAGTATTTAGTAATTAGTAGTATATATATGGGGGTTGGTGGAAAATATGTGGTTGATGTGGAGGTTGTGAAGATGCTTGCGCATGATGTTTTGCGTATTGTGGCGGAGCGGCGAATGATAAATAAAACATGTATGCGCACATCGTTACCTGGTTCATTCCCCCTGGTTTTTTTGTTGGCTTTGATTCTATCGCTGCCGCTTTCCGGGCAGCCTGACATTGCTGTTTCGGATGAGCAACTGCCCGGTTTCCGTGAAGTGTACACCGGCCATTTTTCGGATGTGCAATTTTATTATGTTTCTGCGGATAACCTGAATGCACCACTGGTTTTGCTTTCAGAAGAACCCTTCAGGATATCGTTGGAATGTTACCAGGGGTTTACTGATTCACTGGCACTGGTACCCGATGACGGGGCAATATCCACCACCCGTATCTATGTGCGATTGTTTCCCGAAACCCCCGGCGATTTTCAAAAAATCATTTTCCATTATTCAGCCGGTGTGGAGGCCGTCGAACTCCTGGTAAGCGGAACGGGTATTGTAACAAGTATTCCTGATGGTTATTATGATACCGCCTACGGATCAGGCAGTGCATTAAAATCGCAACTGCATCAGATAATATCCGGTCATCAAGTGCAAAGCTATGCTTCATTGTGGTCGCATTTTACGGCAACCGATGCCACCTTCGATGCGTATGTGTGGGATATTTATTCAGACACCCCCTGTGAGGAGCCGCCCTATATCTATTCCTTTGGCGACGACCAGGATACCGGCACGGGCGGCACACAGGAAGGAGAAGTTTACAACCGGGAGCATTCCATGCCACGCTCCTGGTTTGGCGGAGCAGTAGATCCGATGAACACCGATCTCTATCATATTTATCCGGTAGACAAGTTCGTGAATGCCCAGCGGGCAAATTATCCTTTTGGTGAAGTGGATGCGCCTG
>PXAA01000100.1 GCA_003567205.1 Bacteroidales bacterium | reverse complement strand
TTTCTTTGTCCGGGTTCTTGCACATGACGGAATCATCATTGGCTCCCCTGCCATATCGTGGCAGTATCCTTTTATGGTCATTTACGATAATATCAACTTGCTGCACTTTAATGCAGAGGTATTGACCCGCATTGGTGAATCATTTTCTGTCCGCCTGCAGGGCGAGGTGTTCGATTACACACTCGACACCCAGCAGGAAGCCTGGCACAAACCTGATTTTTTGCTTTCACTGAATAGCCGTTATAGCATCCGGAGCAAATTTATCCTGACCGCCGACCTTTATGGACGTGGTAAAACGTACGGCGGGATATATAACAGTCCCCTGCCATTGATGACCTCATCCCACAAATTGCATGACTTTATTGTGGATGCAAACCTGGGTATCGAATACAGGTATACGGAACTGCTTTCCGTCTTCTTGAATTTCACCAATATCATGGATGAAACCTACGAAAAATGGCTCTATTACCCCAGGCAGGGATTTGGTTTTTTGGGGGGTATTTCCGTCACGTTTTAAGTTATTGTTTTCCAGATTGTTAAATAGGTGTTTTGTCTTGATTTTTTTTTGAAAAAGTCGGCAAAAAAAGCGTATCTTTGCCTGTTAATAAAAACATAGATATATGAAGGCACCTTTGAAGCCAACTGAGCTGGAAAAAATCAATTACGATGCCGCGAGCATCCAGGTATTGGAAGGACTGGAAGCCGTCCGGAAACGGCCCGCCATGTATATCGGAGACGTCAGCAGCAAAGGCTTGCACCACTTGGTTTATGAAGTATTGGACAACTCTATCGACGAAGCCATGGGAGGCTATTGCGATCGGATTGACGTTATTATCAATGAAGATGGTTCTGTTACCGTAATTGATAACGGCCGGGGCATCCCTGTGGATATCCATGAAAAAGAAGGCAGAAGTGCCCTGGAGGTGGTGATGACCGTTTTGCATGCCGGCGGAAAATTTAACAAAGACACCTATAAGGTATCCGGCGGATTGCACGGCGTTGGGGTATCCTGTGTGAACGCTCTGTCAGAACATCTCAGGGTGGAAGTCCATCGCGACCGGCATATACACCTTCAGGAATACAAACAGGGCGCGCCCTTATATGCCGTCAAACAAATCGGTGATACCGATATACGGGGCACCAAAGTGACGTTTTTCCCTGACAAAAGTATTTTCGAGGTCACCACCTTCAATTACGAAATACTTACCAATCGCATGCGCGAACTTTCCTTTCTCAACAAGGGGGTTCAAATGACACTAACCGATATGCGCCAGCGCGATGAGAACGGCCAGCCCATCAAGGACGTATATCTTTCAGAAATCGGGCTGCCCGAATTTGTAGAATACCTCGATGTAACAAGGGAAAAGCTGATTGAAAAAACCATTTGCATGTACTCTGAAAAAACAGGCATCCCTGTGGAAGTAGCCATGCAATATAATTCCTCTTTTACGGAAAATGTACAGGCTTATGTCAATAATATCAATACCATTGAAGGTGGTACCCACCTGGCAGGTTTCAGAAGGGCACTGACCCGGACCCTGAAAAATTATGCAGATAAATCAGGCATGCTGGCCAAACTTAAATTTGAGATCAACGGCGATGATTTCCGCGAAGGCCTGACGGCAGTCATTTCTGTAAAGGTGGCTGAACCGCAGTTCGAGGGGCAAACAAAGACCAAACTGGGCAACTCTGAAGTAAGTGGCGCCGTAGACCAGGCCGTTAGTGAAATGCTTACACATTACCTGGAAGAAAATCCGCGCGATGCCAAAACCATTGTAAACAAAGTCATTCTGGCAGCCACTGCGCGCCACGCAGCAAGAAAAGCCCGGGAACTGGTACAGCGCAAAAACGTGCTGAGCAATACCGGCCTGCCCGGCAAATTGTCAGACTGTTCGGAGAATGACCCTGCAAAATGTGAGATATTCCTGGTGGAGGGTGATTCGGCCGGGGGCACTGCCAAACAAGGTCGCGACCGGAAGTTTCAGGCAATCCTGCCCCTCAGGGGAAAAATCCTCAATGTGGAAAAAGCCATGCCACACAAGATTTTTGAAAACGAAGAAATCAGAACCATTTTTACTGCACTTGGATTGTCAGTAGGCACCGAAGAGGACAGTAAGGCCCTGAATGTCGAAAAGCTCCGCTACCATAAGATCATTATCATGACAGATGCCGATGTGGACGGAAGCCATATTGCCACACTTATCCTGACCTTTTTCTTCCGCTATATGAAAGAAATGATCGAGCTGGGCAATATTTACATTGCCACACCGCCTTTCTACCTGATCAGAAAAGGAAAAGAAGAACACTATGCCTGGAATGAAGAAGGAAGAAAACAAATTGTGCAGGAGTTTTCAAAAGACGGCAAAGAAACGGGCATCCACATCCAACGTTACAAAGGACTTGGTGAGATGAATGCCGAGCAATTATGGGAAACCACAATGAACCCCGAGTTCAGGAAATTGCGCCAGATAGACATTGAGAATGCTGCTGAAGCAAATCGCACCTTCTCGATGCTCATGGGCGACGAAGTCCCCCCGCGACGGGAATTCATAGAGAAGAATGCAAAATATGCCAACATTGATGCATAAAGCGGGGCAATATCATTGCCCTTGACGGAAATTTTTGACATCATCGGAAAACTCACCACATAATTTTCCTGGCAGAATGTGATGATCTCCTCATTGGTGCCCGGTTCCTGATTCATGAAGTTATTTGCCGGAAAGCCAATCACAACAAATCCATACCCGCTGTATTCACGGTACAATTGCTCCAGTTCCTCATATTGCGGGGTTAAACCACAGCGTGACGCGGTATTTACCACCATTACCTTACTGCCTTTAAGCTCAGCCAGGTAAAACTCATCCCCGTAAATGTCCTTTACCACAAAATCGTGGAAACTTACAGGATTTTTTGCATGAACCGTTTCTCCATAAAATACCAGTGAAACCAACAAAGCAAGGATAAAGAAAATTTGTCTTTTTTGCATGATGCGTGTCGTTTTTGTTACAATATACCTGTGCAGGTGGCATATTAAACAACGACAGATATCCAATTGTTTGGAAGGCTTCTGAAAATCGCATGCCAACAACCGGGTTTATTGACGGAACCTGCGTTTTAAAAAAGGATAGATAAACACAGAAATCAGGATGATAAGGGTACCCAGGTAAAAACCTCCCGACATCCGCTCAGCTTCCGGGAAAAAGAAGCGGGCCATCGCAATGCCATACACGGGTTCCAGGTTGACTGCCAATACAACAGTATAGGCCGACAGCACCTTCATCACGTCCACAATGGCTGTAAACGCATACGCTGTGCAAACAAACCCAAGAAGCAACAAATAAAAAATGTCGGCCCGTGAAACCACGAAAAAGTCGGTTG
>PXAA01000104.1 GCA_003567205.1 Bacteroidales bacterium | reverse complement strand
CGTGTGCCTGGTTCGGGAAAGGGATGGTGGCCCTGTTCAAAAAAGAATTCAAGAAGGCAACGGAATACCTGAATATAGCGCTCAAGCTTGATAAAAAACATGCCGTAGCCCATATGGCCCGGGCTGAGACTGCTTTTTGCAACGGACAGATTCAGGAAGCCGTTAAGGATGTGAAGAAAGCATTGTTGCTCGACAGAGACTTTTCGCAAAAACTTTATGAGGTTCTCAGGAGCCAGAAATCGGATCCTGATGAAACAGATCTGGATGACAAGGATATTATTCAGCCTGATAATGATCTGGAGACTTTCTGAGCGGTTTTATTGATTTCCTGTCAGCAACCGCCGATTACCGGACTGACCTCATCTGCCGAAGGCAATTCAGGTGTTGTTTTTCCCTTTTCTTTTTCACGACTTCCCAGCGGCATGAAGCGCTGATGATCCCAGCGTGCTTTGTCTTCACTGAAAAATGCCTTTGACGGATCGAAACCGTCGATGACGAACTCCTTGATCGTATGATAGCTACCGGGGATGACCCGGATATTTTCATAACCCAAACCGAAAAGCAGGGTCTGTGCCGCAACGGCCATGTGTTCTTTGTCTGCGTAAAGCAGGATCGGCTTTTTGGTCCGCAGTGGTTTTCTTTCCTGACGTTCGGTAAGCCGCTCTGATGGAATATTTATTGCCCCCGGCAGATGGCCCTTTAGGTAGGCTTTTGCGGACCTCAGGTCCACAACCAGGTAATCATCGGCCAATTTGTCTGATGCATACAGGGCGTAAAGGTTTTCGTAGGAAAAGAAGTCGCCATGCAGTTGTTTCACCACCTGCCGGTTGCTGGCCCCGTATTTTCTCGAAACAATAAAACCAAAGGCCAAAGCCAGCATGATGATGGCGAAAAACAATATGGTGCCGTTATTCAGGGTTGAATTCTTCATGGTGTATGTTTTAGCAGCCGCCAATTACCGGGATGATCTCCGATTCTTCCGGGGCCTTGATTGTTGGTCGTTCTTCTGCATCTTTGGTTGCCACACCGCCTTCCAGGAAAAAACGCCTGGCATCGTAAAGGAACCTTGCAGTGGACCTGTCCTGGAGGTCGTATGCGATGGTGTCGGGAATTTCCGTGTCGCTGAACAAGTCATTGAATAGTTTGTTCAACCCCCCGTGCAGTAAAAAAACCTTGTCGTATCCGGCCCTGGCAGCAGTCATATATGCCATGGTAGCGTAACTGCTTCCATTACCGAAAAATACTTTTGGCCGGGGATCCTTGTTAAACAGGGGGCGCCATCGCCTGTGCAGAATCTCTTCCAGTGGCATATGCACTGCTCCCGGGAGGCTGAACCGGTCGTATTCTGCCTTTTTCCGGGTGTCTATCAGTACCAGCTCGTCGCGATGGTTTTTGACTTCGTGGATTACACGGTGGGTGCTGACAAAAGGCCTGCCTGCATGGATCTCCTCCCACAAGGCCGCCGGGGGCCTTTCCCTGAAGGTACTTTTTCTTTCTTCTGGAATAAAGAGGAAAATGAATGCGGCCACAATCAGCAACATGGAGGGCATCATGTGTGATGGCCTGCTTTTGATCTGTTCCGGTGATGTTTTGTTGACCCTGTCTTCAATCATCTGGGTAACGGCAAATGCCAGCAAAGCCATAATTACCAGCAACAGGGCAAACCATGACCTGGACAATCCAAGAGAATCGTACACAAAAATATTCCCTAAAAAATGGCCGGTATACAATGACTCAAATTGGTGGTAAAAATGTCCGAAGATGAAGATCCCGATCAGCATGCCAAGGATAAAAACAAAGGCATCTATTTTACCGGTAACGGCGGCTACGATGCTGGTGCCCGGACAGTACCCGCCCAGGATAAAACCAAAGCCCATAATAATACCTCCTGCAATGGCTGAATACAGGAAGGTGGGATTGATATAGACCAGGTTCATGTCGATCCATCCAAGGTAGTTCATATACAGCATGCCAATCATGGCGGTGATGCCTGCGGTGAAAAATACGCGCAATACAACGAAATCGTATCCGTAAAAAACGCCTGCGAGTTTTTTGGCCGAAGAGAACCCGGCTTGTTCAAGGACGTAACCGAAGCCTATTCCCAGCAGCAGGGCAAAAAACAGATTGAGTTCGGGGTTTATCAAACCTTGTGGTATCAATGGTGCCATGGGGTGTTGTTTTTAGGTTATGTCCAGAGTTTTCTGAAAAAATAGGCGATGAGGTATCCGGTGCCAAAAATGGCCATCATGGTCAGGAGCCCGCCTGTTGACAAAACGGCCATTCCACTCAGGGCCGAGCCGCTGGTGCATCCGCGGCCAAATTGTGCGCCCAGGCCGAATAACAGTCCGCCTCCCAGTGCGAACATAAGGCGTGTGCGGGTTGAGATACGGGGCCCGCGATCGGTTTTAAAAGCAAGCCGGTTGCCCATGGCCCCGCTCAGGAAGCTGCCAAGGATTACCCCGATTACAAGGATTACCAGCCAGGAGCCCAGGGGGCTTGCGCCGGTAAAAAATTCTGAATAAAATGCCGATTGCCCGGCGTATTCCGGAGCCAGCGAACCGATGGTGGATATGACCACGCTCCTGACGGCTCCACTGGCCCCCAGGCCACGGCCTGTGATCACAAATGAAGCCAGCAATACCAGGCCCAGCAGAAAGCCGGCCAGGTAAGGGTTCATGTAATTATTTTTATTGGTACTCATGGGATATGGTATTTTTGATGTTTTCAAAAAAAATCAGCAGCCACCGATGACCGGAGTGTTTTCCGATGCATCTTCTTTTTCGGGCACCGGCGTGCCGGCAACCGGATCTTTCCCCACCAGGGGGAAGCCTTGCACATGCTCCTCAGTAAAGGTGCGCAACATGCTTTGCGTGGTGCGCATGGTTTCGTGGATAAATGAATTGGCCCCATACGGGAGGTTGTAAACCTCATACCCCAGCAACCTTAGAAATGCGGTAACATAGGCGCTGTGATGCCCGGTATAGCAGCCCAGTACGATGGGCTGATCCAGTGGCAGGGTGTTCAGGTACTGGCTGCTGTGCAAAGATGCCTTGGGTGTGTACTGAATGGCCCCCGGCAGGTGCCCGTTGTTGTACATGGCTTCGGGCCAGTATTTTATCTGGTAATACCGGTCGGGATGCTCCAGGATATCCTGCAGATCTGCATTGACACTGCCCATGCCGGCTTCCAATATTTCTTTGGCCCTTGCCCTTAAGATCTGGTAGCCCAGTGAATATCCGGTGGCAATGGCCGGCAATTCTCCGGCCGGGTTTTTTTGGTGTGCCTGTGTTTCCAATTTGCCCTCAAGACTGGAATCCATGGCACCCAGCCAATGGGCTTCTGCAATATCTTGGTCCCAGCTGCTCAGGCCATACCGTAAGG
>PXAA01000075.1 GCA_003567205.1 Bacteroidales bacterium | reverse complement strand
GCTGGATAAACAAAAGAACCTGTTGGCCGAAAGCCACCGGATTGCCAAAATGGGGTCCTGGGAATATGATCTGCAAAACCGTGTCCTTACCTGGAGCGATGAAATCTTTGAAATCCTGGAGCTGGACCCGAAGCAAACCAAACCCTCTTATCAAACGGTGCTGGATATGCTTCACCCCGATGACAGGCAAGCCTTTGACGCGGCCTACCAGGACCTGGTCAAATACAAAAAAGAGTATGATATAGAAAGCCGCCTGCAGTATCCCGGGGGGCGGATAAAACACATGCGTACCATTGGCCTGGTCGAATGCAACGTCGAGGGCATACCCATCAGAGCAGTAGGTATTTCGCAAGACGTTACCAAAACCACCAGGTTGCGACAAGATCTTCTTGCCCGCACAGAAGCCATGGACAAGTCTGTAACAGCTATGGTGCTGACCACTCCTGAGGGCAGGCTCACCTACGTCAACCAGGCAACACTGGACATGTGGCACGAACCGGGCAAAGATGAAGTTTTGGGGAAAAGCGTGACCTCCTTTTGGTCCGACCCCAATGCCCTCCGAAAAGTGGTAACCACCTTGAAGGAAGTCGATCATTACGTGGGAGAGATGCCGGCAAAGCGGCGTGACGGATCGAAGTTTACCGTGTTGTTTTCGTCCGGCCTGATCCGCGATGAAGCGGGACATATAACGGGCATGATCGGAACCTTTGTGGACATCAGCGACCGCAAACAAATGGAGGAGACCATCCGTGATAATGCCCGGGCCATGAATGCCCTGCTGGGCAATTTGCCGGGCATCGCTTACCGGTGTAAAAACGATCCGGACTGGACAATGGAATACCTGAGCGAAGGCTGTTTCGACCTTACCGGTTACAAGACGGAAGAGTTGCTGAACAACAATGTTTTGTCCTTCGGGAACCTGATCGTTGATTCCGATAAAGAAATGGTATGGAATGAAATTCAGCGCGCACTCAGAGCACATAAACCGTTTCAAATCACCTACCGCATAAAGACCAAACAAGGTAAGGTGAAATGGGTCTGGGAAAAGGGCAGCGGCATTTTCGACGGGAAAGAAATCCTTGGCCTCGAAGGGTTTATCACAGACATAAATGAACGCAAGAATGCAGAAGATGCGTTGAAACAGGTCACGCACCGTTTGCAACTGGTGTTGAAAAGCTCAGGCGATGGATTGTTCTCGATCAATACCAAAGGCCGGCTCACCATGATCAACCAGGCTGCGCTGGATATGCTCGGTTACAAAGCTGAAAAAGACCTGATGGGGAAGGATGTACATGGCGTCCATCACCACAGCGGGCAGGATGGCAGGGAATACAAACCGGAAGATTGCTCCATACATCACTCGTTAAAAAAAGGCAGTATTTCTACCGTAGAGAATGATATATTCTGGCGGAAGGATGGCAGCCATTTCCCGGTAGAATACATCAGTGCCCCTATTGTTGAAATGGGCAAAATCACCGGGGCCGTGGTCAGCTTCAGGGATGTCTCGGAGCGTATACGTGCCAGGGAAATCCAGGAGCATATTATTCGTTTCCAGAAGCTGGTGGTGGAAATTTCTTCCGATTTTGTCAGTGCCAACAGCGAAAACCTCGATCGTAAGATCAATGCAATGCTGGAACAGATCGGGGCGTTTTATGGTGTTGACCGTTCCTACCTCTTTATGTTCTCCCCATGCCGGAATTACATGAGCAATACCCATGAGTGGTGTGCACCCGGTATTGGCAAGCAGATGGAAACGCTTCAGGGTCAACCCGTAGATAGTCTTCCCTGGTGGAAGGAACAACTGTATAAACATAAAACGGTGCATATACCAGATGTAACAGCCCTGCCCGAAGATGCGGCGGCCGAAAAAGAGGAGTTTGGACGCCAGGACATCAAATCTATGCTTTCCGTACCGATTGCTATCAACAGACAAATTACCGGATTTTTTGGCTTTGATTCCGTGAAGGCTGCCAGGACATGGGATGAAAACGAGATTGCTTATCTGAAAGTATTGGCCAATACACTGGCCGATGCCATTTTAAAGGTGGATGCCGAAAAAGCGCTTATTGCTGCCAAGATACAAGCCGAAGAGAGCGATCGTCTGAAGTCGGCCTTTTTGGCCAATATGAGCCATGAAATCCGGACCCCGATGAATGCCATCCTTGGCTTCCTTGAACTGCTCAAACAACCTGAACTGGAAGGAAGTGAAAAAACCGAGTACATTGGTGTTGTTAACAAAAGCGCCCGGCGGTTGCTGAATACCATCAACGACATTGTGGAAGCTTCAAAAATTGAGGCCGGGCAAGCGGAGCTTCAGCATGGTGAAGTGGATACAGCCGAGATCATGAAGTATTATTTGCAGCTTTTCAAGCAACAGGCCGATGATAAAGGCATTCAATTACACCTGAAGGACCACGTGGAAGGGAAAGGTGCAGTGATCACAAGCGATAAGAACAAACTGGAGAGCATTCTGGGCAACTTGCTGAACAATGCCATAAAGTTTACTGAAAAAGGAGTGGTTGAATTTGGAAATTACATAAATGATGACAGCCTGGTGTTTTATGTCAGGGATACGGGTATGGGAATCCCTTCAGACCGGCAGGATGTGGTTTTTGAACGATTCGTGCAGGCGGATCTGAATCTAACCCGTCCATACGAAGGTTCTGGTTTGGGGTTGTCGATCGTGAAAGACTATACCCGGATGCTTGGCGGAAAGGTCTGGTTTGAGTCCGAAGAGGGCAAAGGCAGTACCTTCTGTTTTTCCATTCCCTATGTCCCGGTTAAAACGATCCAAACGGTAAGGGAAGCGCCCCCGTTTGGCTCAACCGACATCAAAGCAGGCAGCAAGATCCTGATTGCAGAAGATGACGATATGGGTTACAAATACTACGAAATCATTCTGGATCACCAGAACATCACCCTGATGCGTACAATCAACGGCATGGATACGGTAAAAGCCGTACAGGAAGACCCTGGGATTTCACTCGTCCTGATGGACGTGAAGATGCCCGGCATGAATGGTATGGAGGCTACGGCGGCGATCAGGAAATTCAACAAAGACATCCCCATCATCGCACAAACCGCCCATGCCATGTCGGGCGACCGCGAACGACTCATCAAGGCGGGATGCAACGATTACCTGTCCAAACCGATCAACCGTTCGAAACTGATGCAATTGGTAAACAAGTACATCGGTAAATAATTCAGTTCGTTTCGCACTCAAACCACTTTCCCTCCCAAGGCCACCGGCTTAATCTAAATTTAACACAAAACCCCCGCATACTTAACATCCCGGCCTTAATTTTGGCATAACACAAAAAATGTGATTTGCCATGGAATATGTATACTTGTTTTTTGTGGTAGCCCTGCTCATCCTTGCGGTGGCTGATCTGTCGGTAGGTGTTGGCAATGATGCGGTAAATTTTCTGAACTCATCCATTGGTGCCCGGGTGGCCCCTTTTTTCGTGATTATGTCTATTGC
>PXAA01000138.1 GCA_003567205.1 Bacteroidales bacterium | reverse complement strand
TTTCAGGCAATCTTCCACGATGGCAGTAACCAGGGCTGGATTGGTATTGGCAGCCCGCTCAGGTGGTACATCCCAGCTGGCATTGGGTTTCAGCACCACTGTTTGTCCGGGCTTCACATAAAGGCCCAGGCCTCCCATTTCTTCCATGGCCCGCCTGTACATTTCTACAGGCTCCCCGCCGCGCACGGCAACCAGGTCATAATTTCCCGGTCTGGCGGGTTTTTTACGTGCAGCAAATACGGGGATCTTACCCAGGGTAGAAGCATATAAGCTGCCCAGTGCGCTGTAAACAAATCCTTTTCTCAGAAACTGCCTTCTGTCCATGGTATTAATATTTATGTTATTGTATGCAAAAATATAATTTTACGCTTCTTTTTATTATTTTTGATGCCGGATATTGCCCTAAAAGGACTTATTTATAATGAGTTTAAGCGCTAACGGGCATGCAACCCTTTCCGGGCTGCGTGTTCATGCCAACATCAAAACATTTTCGTATGTTTCAGAATTATTCCGGACAAGTCATTTCATTAAGCAGGACAAATACACGGGCGATCATATTTGATGCATTCGCCCTGGCATTTATTTACCTTGTGCCCACCATTTCCCATTTGATGAGCATCAAATTATATATGTTGGAACCCATGCGGATGATGCTTATTCTGGCCATGGTGCATACCCGGCGTGAAAATGCCTGGATCCTTGCCCTGACATTGCCGTTTTTCTCATATTTTATTTCTGCCCACCCCGTATTGGTTAAATCCGGTCTAATTGCCATTGAACTTACGGCCATGGTGCTTGTATTTCATGTCCTGGTGCAGCGCATACACCGGCTGGCTGCCATTTTTGCGAGCATCTGGATCAGTAAGCTGCTGTATTATGGTTTGAAATATATTGCCATAACCACGGTTTTGCCCTCCGAACCCCTGGTGGGAACACCACTTTTGTTGCAAGTGCTTACTTCATTGGTTTTCAGCTTGTATGTTCTCATGATGTTCAAAGAAAGATAAAGGCGGCAGCATCGTTTTATGCCCTGTTTTTCAATGGTGTGCTGAAAAAATAATTTCCATGATTATACTGGATAATTGCATCCTGTCGGACGAGTTGTATGAGGAAACCTTTGTGTGTGATTTGCCTGCATGCAAAGGTGGGTGTTGCGTGGAAGGGGATGCCGGCGCACCTCTATTGGAAGAAGAATGCCACATTTTGGAGGGAATCGCGGGCCGGGTGACCCCTTTTATGATCCACGAAGGCCTCGATGCGGTCGATAAACAGGGGTATTATGTCAGAGACAACGACAATGAGCTGACCACCCCGCTGGTTGATGGAAAACAATGCGCCTTTGCATATTTTGACGGAAAGGGAATAGCCAGATGTGCTATTGAGCACGCTTTTGAAGCAGGACTAATCGATTTCCGGAAACCCATATCCTGTCACTTATATCCCATTCGCATAAAACAATATCCGAACTATGAGGCCCTGAACTATCACCGCTGGCCCTTATGCGATTGCGCCCGTGTCAGGGGCAAAAAACTCAAGGTCAGGGTGTATCGTTTTCTGGAAGGTGCACTGGTACGTAAATACGGCCGGGAGTGGTACCGGGAACTGCAGGCCTATTTTGATTACGCCAGGAAAAGGTACGGTTAAGAGGTATTTAGTAATTAGTATTTAGTATTTAGTAATTAGTATAAAAAATGTTTAGGATTAACGATACTAATTACTAAATACTAACTACTAACTACTTCTTCCATTTTTCCCCAGTCGGTCAACTACCCTCTGGATCCTGCGTTTTACCTCGTCTTTGCCAAGTACCGACATGATCTCCTTTACATCCGGGCCACGGCCGGCGCCCACCAGTGCGAGGCGCAATCCGGGCATGATCTGACCGGCACCAATTTCTTTTTCTTCCATGAATGCGTGCAGGGCTTTTTCTATATGACCCGTATCGAACGGCTCGATATCCCGGAGCATTTCAACCAATTGAAGAAGAATATCCGGTGTGCCAGCCTTCCATTTCTTTTTGGCAAATTTTTCGTCGTAACTTTCCGGTGGTTCAAAAAAGAAGGCTGCCTGGTCCCATATTTCGTCCACAAAGTTAACCCTGTCGCGTACCAGGGAAATGATCCTGGCAAGTTTTTTACCAGAAGCCTGGTGACCATGCTTTTTCAGTTGTTCAATAAATAACGCGGCAATGTCTTCCGGATCCTTTTGCTGCAGATATTGGTGGTTAAACCATTTGGCCTTGTCCGGGTCGAAGCGTGCCCCTGACTTACCGACTCTTTCCAGGGAAAATGCTTCAGTCAGCTCCTTCATGGTAAATATTTCCTGTTCCGTTCCAGGGTTCCACCCCAATAATGCCAGCATGTTAACAAAGGCCTCCGGAAAATAACCACTCTCCCTGTAACCCGGTGAGATCTCACCGGACGACGGATCTTTCCACTCAAGCGGAAAAACAGGAAACCCCAGCCTGTCGCCATCCCGTTTGCTCAGTTTGCCGTGGCCGTCGGGTTTCAGAAGCAGGGGCAGATGTGCAAACTCAGGCATACTTTCTTTCCAGCCTAAATAACGGTATAAGAGCACGTGAAGTGGCGCCGAAGGCAACCATTCTTCCCCACGGATTACATGGGTAATTTTCATCAGGTAGTCGTCAACCACATTGGCCAGGTGATAGGTGGGCATGCCATCGCTCTTGAATAATACCTTATCGTCGAGTAAGCGGCTGTCTACCCTTACCTGGTCGCGTATCAAATCGTTCACCACCACTTCCTGGCCTTCCGGAATTTTTATGCGTATAACATGGGCTTCGCCTGCGTCGATCCGCCGCTTTACCTCATCGGGAGGCAAAGTCAGTGAGTTGTTCATGTGCATGCGGGTTTGACAATCGTATTGGGGATTCCCGCTCTTTTCTGTTTCAAGGCGTTTGCGCATGGCTTCCAGTTCTGCAGGCGTGTCGAACGCATAATATGCGTGCCCGTCGCCAATCAGCTGCAATGCATAATCTTTATACAGTGCTTTTCGCTCCGATTGCAGGTATGGGCTGTATGGGCCACCGGTATCGGGTCCTTCATCGTGGTTTATGCCACACCACTTTAACGATTCCATGATATATTCCCCGGCCCCCGGAACAAAACGGTTCTGATCGGTGTCTTCGATTCGCAGCAGGAACACGCCATGGTGTTTTTTCGCAAACAGGTAATTATACAATGCCGTTCGCACACCCCCCATGTGTAAAGGGCCGGTCGGACTGGGCGCAAACCTCACTCTTACACTCATGTCGATTATCTTAGAAAGTAAAAAATTTCCCTAGCACAACCCATTAAATCCACAAAAACACCACAAACCACCAATTATATACTACTAAATACTAATTACTAAATACTAATTACTTCTTCTTCACAAAACCCTCCCACTCATCCAACACCTCTCCTTTCAGCACCCTGGGAAACTTGTTCTGGGCACCTTCTTTCCCCTTCATGCGCATCCAATCA
>PXAA01000090.1 GCA_003567205.1 Bacteroidales bacterium | reverse complement strand
CCGCGCCGGGGCCATTGCTGTGTCGGAGATTTGTATGGTTCGTAAGCCCGCCATACTTATCCCCTCACCAAATGTGGCCGAAGACCATCAGACAAAAAATGCTTTAGCCCTTGTAAACCATCATGCGGCCATTTTAATCAGAGACGATGAAGCAAAAGAAAAACTTGGGCCGGAAGTGAACCTGCTGATATTCGATGAAGAAAAAAAGCATCGCCTGAAGGAAAAAATAGCCGGCATGTCGTACCGGGATGCCGCGGATGTGATTGCAGGCGTTGCCGTGGGAAGTGTTAGAAGGAGTAATTAGTAAATAGTAATTAGTATTTAGTAGTTAGTAGTTAGTAGTTATTTTTTGTTGTTTCATTGTGATGTTTTTAGTTTAAGATAGGTTTAACAATTATTTTTTCAGAGTAGGCACATGAGGGGAATTGACCATATAACAAATATATACTTCCTGGGGATCGGGGGCATCGGGATGAGCGCCCTGGCCCGGTATTTCTATACCCGGGGAGTGAATGTATGTGGTTATGACAAAACACCCTCTCCACTGACCCGGGCTCTTCAATCGGAAGGCATCGGGGTAAGCCATTCAGACGATCCGACCTCCCTGGCGGTGGAACCGGAACTGGTGGTCCGCACCCCGGCTGTACCCACCACCACACACTTATATAAGCATTTTGAAAAACATGGGATCCCCATTAAGAAACGGGCGGAGGTTTTGGGAATTTTGTCTGCCGGCATTCCTACCATAGCAGTTGCAGGCACACATGGCAAAACCACCATCAGTGCCATGCTCACCCATATCCTGAAAACCGCAGGCGTTCCGTGCATCGCTTTTCTGGGAGGCATCAGTACCAACTACAATACAAACTATATTGGAGAACCTAATCCCCGGTGGCTGGTGGCCGAAGCAGACGAATACGACCGCTCATTCCTGCAGTTATCGCCGCAACTGGCGCTTATCAGTGCCATCGATGCCGACCACCTGGATATTTACGGCAATAAAGAAGGTCTTCAGGAGTCTTTTTCGCTGTTTGTAAAACGCCTGCCCGCCGATGGAACACTGATCACCCGGAAAGGCATTGCCAGTCATATACATTATAATGGCAAGCACTTTGATTATCAACCGGAAGCGCCGGCCGACTATTATATGGGTACCATTGATGTGCGACAGGGCTATTATCATACAAGTTTTCATGGAAAACTGGAGATCGGGCATGTACGCACCGGCCATCCCGGCCGGCATAACCTGGAGAATGCCCTGGCAGCAGCTGCGCTGGCCCACCAGGCAGGTGTGCCGGCAAATTTCATAAAAAGTGCACTCAACAGCTTCCAGGGGGTCAGGCGTAGATTTGAAATATGTCTACATACAGAAGACACTGTATACATAGACGATTACGCCCATCACCCCGAAGAGATCAGCACATGCATTGCTTCGGCCCGGGAAATGTGGCCCGGCAGGAAAATTACGGGCATATTCCAGCCACACCTGTATTCCAGGACGAGGGACCTTGCTGAAGGCTTTGCCGAAAGTCTATCGCAACTGGACGAACTCATTTTGCTGGATATATACCCGGCACGCGAAACCCCTCTCGAAGGTGTTGATGCACACATGCTGCTGGAGAAAATAAATATGGCCCATGCCACCTACTGTTCGCGCGATGAATTGCTCGACCTGTTGAATAAAAGAGAAACAGAAGTTTTAATCAGCATGGGTGCAGGAGATATAGACCGTTTTGCCGAACCCATCACACAACTGCTAAAAAACAAGGCACTCAGATGATTAAGAAAATCATATACGTTTTGCTCTCCCTGGCACTGCTTACCGGGCTGATGTTGCTGCTGGGATTTACAGCAAACAGCTATATGCAAACCCCTGTACATCATATGGAAATACAGGTATCCAGTCGCAGCGGCAATCATTTTATTGGTCCGGAACATATCCGGAGCCTGGTCATTGAGCATTTCGACACCCTTGAAGGCAGGCATTTGCAGCCCGAATTGCTGCGAAACCTGCATGGCATTATACATAATATCGCCCAGGTTGACCATGCGAGGGTTTATCGCACCATCAATGGTGAACTAAAGGTGGATATCACCCTGCGGGATCCCATGATACGGATCATTAACCAAAACAATCAAAGTTTTTACCTGGACACACAGGGCAATATGTTTCCGCTTGCAACCGGACATACCGCAAGGGTTATGCTTGCAACCGGAAGAATCGCAGCTGCTTATTCACCCGGGGGGAATATATTTTTAACGGAGGCGGAAGATGGGGATCAGGACCACAAGGTTTTGCATGGTCTGTTTAAACTGGCCAGGTATATTCACGAGGATGTCTTCTGGAATGCTTTTATAGATCATATCGTGGTTTTGCCAAACGGTAAGTTCGAATTGATGCCAAAAAACGGGGTGCATATTATCCAGTTCGGGGATGCCACAGATGTGGAAGCAAAATTTGATAAGCTGCGGGCATTCTACGTAAATGGCTTGTCAAAGTTAGGATGGTATTATTATAACAGAATCAATGTAGAATTTAATCAACAGATAATTTGTTCAAAATAAAATAGGATTATGGATTCATCTGAAATCATTGTAGGATTGGATGTTGGCTCAACAAAGATCGCCTGTATCGTGGGGCGCAAGAATGAATACGGGAAGGTAGAAATACTTGGTCTTGGCCGGGCGGATTCTTTGGGTGTGAACCGGGGCGTTGTGGAAAATATACAACACACGGTCAATTCAATTAGCAAAGCAGTCTCTGAAGCAAGCCAGAGCTCAGGAGTGGAAATTAAGGTGGTCAACGTTGGCATCGCCGGTCAACATGTCCGCAGCCTGCAGCACAGGGGAAATATCATGCGCAACAGCATTGAAGAGGAAATTTCAAGAAACGACATTGACAACCTGATCGAGAATATGTATAAACTGGCTTTGCCTCCAGGCGAAGATATCATCCACGTGATTCCGCAGGAATTCATCATCGATGGTCAACAGGGCATCCGCGAACCAATAGGTATGTCGGGGAATTGCCTGGAAGCCAACTTCCATATCATTACCGGCAAGGTTGCCGCAGCCAAAAACATAGAAAAATGTGTAACCAAAGCCGGCCTTGAGATTTCAGACATGATACTTGAACCCCTGGCTTCTTCAGAAGCAGTGCTTAGTGAACAGGAAAAAGAAGCGGGTGTTGTGCTGGTGGATATTGGCGGGGGCACCACCGATATGGCCATCTTTCAGGAAGAAATCATCCGTCATACGGCGGTTATCCCCCTGGGTGGAAATGTCATTACCGAGGACATCAAAGAGGGATGCTCCATTATTCGCAACCAGGCAGAAGCCTTGAAAAAAAGTTTCGGATCAGCGCTTGCGAGCGAAAACAAAGACGAAGAAATTGTTTCCATACCAGGGCTGAAAGGTCGTGAACCAAAGGAAATTTCACTAAAAAATCTGGCGCATATCATCCAGGCGCGTATGGAAGAGATTATTGAACATGTGTATTATGAAATCAAAGCCTCGGGATATGAAAAAAAGCTCATCGCCGGCATTGTACTCACAGGCGGAGGGAGCCAGCTTAAACACGCGGCACAGCTGACCGAATTTATCACTGGTATGGACACCCGTATCGGGTATCCAAACGAACACCTGGCAAAATCCCCCTCAGGAGAGGTGGGCAGTCCAATGCACGCCACCGGTGTGGGACTGGTGATCAAAGGTTTCCAGAAAACCGAATACCTGAAAATACAGAATAAAAAAGCACCGGGAAAAATCAAACCCCCCGGGGATGGTTTTTTCGACAGGATTTTTATTAAAGGAAAGGAGTTTTTTGAAAAAGATGCAGAGGCCTGAATAAAAAAACAAAAGAATATATACCCGAAAAATTAAAGATTATGACCAAAGACATGATTAAATTCGATTTGCCTAAAAACCAGAGTTCCATCATTAAAGTTATTGGTGTTGGCGGTGGGGGCAGCAATGCAGTAAACCATATGTTTCGCCAGGGCATTGAAGGTGTTGACTTCTATGTTTGCAATACCGATGCCCAGGCCCTGGAACAAAGTCCTGTTCCAAACAAAATTCAACTGGGCGTCAGTTTGACCGAAGGACGGGGTGCAGGAAGCATACCGGAAGTGGGCCGCAACGCTGCCATTGAAGACATAGACCGGATCAAGGATGCTTTGGGCAACAGCACCAAAATGTTGTTTATCACTGCCGGGATGGGCGGCGGTACCGGAACTGGTGCTGCCCCTGTCATTGCCAAAGCATCAAAAGAAATAGGTATACTGACCGTGGCCATCGTCACCATCCCGTTCTCTTTTGAGGGGCGCAAACGCCGGCAGCAAGCAGAATCCGGGATCAGGGAGCTCTCAGAAGGGGTAGATACCCTGCTTATCATCTGCAATGACAGGTTGCGCGAACTCTATGGCAACCTCAGTGTAAGCGAAGCCTTTGCCAAAGCTGACAACGTCCTTACCACAGGGGCCAAGGGCATAGCCGAGATCATTACCCTGACCGGGAACATCAATGTCGATTTTGCCGATGTCCGTACAGTCATGTCGAGCAGCGGCGTAGCCATAATGGGCAGCGGCAGCGCCGAAGGAGAAAACAGGGCCATCAAAGCCGTCGAAACCGCGTTGTCGTCGCCGCTCCTCAACGATAACCAGATCACAGGCGCTAAAAACATCCTGCTGAATATTACAAGCGGCACGGAAGAGATACTGATGGACGAAATTACCGAAATCACTGATTTTATCCAGGATGAAGCCGGATCAACGGCAGAGATTATATGGGGGTTGAGCAAAGATGAATCACTGGACACTAAGATATGCGTAACCCTCGTGGCTACCGGATTTGGCACCAATGAACAAATGTATGAAAGCGAAGAAAAAAAACACAATAAAAAAGTAATGCCCCTGGAGGAAGCGGAAAAAGAAGCGGTCAAACAAGAAAGCATTGAATGGGAAGGGCCGTTTGATGAAGAAGAGGCAGAAACAGAACAAATGACATTGAAAATAAAACCGGTAAAGGAACCGGAGCGTCAACCCCATAGAAAAACGCAGAAAACCGGCACAAATACAGTCATTGATGATAAACTGGAACAGTTCAAAAAAAACCTTGCCAGCCGCAGAACCATAACACCGGATTCAAACACTGGTGAAAACAGCCAGGTTTCACACCAGGATCTGCAGCTGCGCATCAAAGAAAGGGAAGAACGGCTGAAGCATCTCAGCATCCAGATAAAAACTCCGGAGGGATTGGCAGACCTGGAAACCCAACCGGCCTTTATCAGGAGAAAAGTGAACCTCAAACCGGTACCTGCCAGTCATGAATCGAACGTTTCCCGTTTTACACTCAATGAGTCGGAAGACAAAAAAACGCAGATCAAATCGAACAATTCATTTTTGCACGATAATGTAGACTGAGCATCTTGCACTGTTTGGAAACGCAGTGGTAATTTGGCACAGATTCAACTAAGATTCATTGAACCAGGCAAATAAAACAAAATCTTTACAGGTTGGCTTTAATTTATTACTTTTGTCCCGAAAAGACTGCCGCACATTTTTATCATATAAACAATGAAACTTTCGGGCAATTACTTGTTTCTATTTGGCCTGCTGGCTATTTTCCTGGCATTTACTGCTTGTGATACGGATGACCCTGAGGCAAGGGCAGCAAAAGACAGGCAAAAGATCCTAGACTATATTGAGGAAAACGACCTGGATGCATACGAAGTTGAATCCGGGGTCTTTGTTGTTATTGAAGTGGAAGGGAGCGGATCACATCCGCACGAAGGCAGTACA
Source organism: Bacteroidales bacterium (assembly GCA_003567205.1). Taxonomy (GTDB): domain Bacteria; phylum Bacteroidota; class Bacteroidia; order Bacteroidales; family UBA7960; genus PUPG01. Next base: position 9,176 of record PXAA01000090.1, on the reverse strand, counting down.
GTCAGGATGGCCTATCAGGGATACTTGCTTGATGGTACACTGTTTGATTCCGCTACCGATGCAAATATCTTTCTCCCCAACACAGTCAGGGGGTTCAGAATTGGGGTGATGGAATTCCGGCGCGGAGGGAAAGGGATCATTCTGATTCCTTCGGGCATGGGTTATGGTGAAACCGGTACTGTAAGCATCCCCCGCAATTCTGTGCTAATTTTTCATGTAGAGATCATAGACTTTTATTAATCCAATATATTATTTGAAAAATGGCAAGCAAAAGGAACCTGAAGAAAGACATCAATTATCTTGTTGACGAGGTGATTGGAACATGTATGATGCGTCAGACAATCGATCATAAAAAAACGAAGGATGAGATGGATAAGCTCATACGGGAAATGCTGGAATTCAGAGAGAAAATGCTGAATAAGGTAAACAATCCACAAACAGAAGGTGACGACAAAAAAGCCCTAAAAAAATATTACAGGAATTTGTACGGTGAACTGCTTGATAAGGTAAATGGCATATTTGAAAAACTGAATGTCAAAACGGAATAAAACAAAACCATGCTTCGTTATATGAAGGCGCACAAGCGCCTTTTTTAGTACGTACAAGATCAAAACAAGGGGGCAAAATCAGCCCATCATGAAAAACAAAAAAAGGACTCCTTCCAAAAGCTTTGGCCAGAAACCCAAGCCACGGTCTCGGGGCCTAAAGAAAACCCAGGCTGCAGACCCGCGAATAAGGCTCAATAAGTATATCGCCAATGCAGGCATTTGTTCAAGACGCGAAGCAGATGTGCTTATCCGTAACGGGGCCATTAAAGTAAATGGACAAATCGTTACTGAGCTTGGCACCAAAGTGATGCCCGGCGACATTGTTATGTATGGGGATCAAAAACTCATTAATGAGAAAAAGATTTATGTGCTACTGAATAAACCCAAGGATTATATCAGTACTGTAGATGATCCCCGGGAGCGAAAAACCGTCCTGCACCTGATTGGAAATGCATACAAGGAACGCCTGTATCCCGTCGGTCGCCTCGATAGAAATACCACCGGGCTTTTGCTGCTGACAAATGACGGGGAGCTGACAAAAAAGCTGACCCATCCATCGCACAGGGTAAAAAAGATTTATCATGTACATCTCGACAAGATCCTGAAAAAAGGTGATATGCTACGTATTGCCCATGGCATTGAGATTGGCGGAGAAAAAGTTGTTCCTGACCGGATCGAATATGCCAACCCCAAAAACAAAAAAGAAGCAGGCATTGAATTACATTCGGGACAAAACAGGATTGTACGCCGGATCTTTGAACACCTGGGCTATAGGGTGACCAAACTGGACCGTGTGCTGTTTGCGGGCCTGACAAAAAAAGACCTGCCCCGCGGCAAATGGCGGCAGCTATCCGAAAAAGAGGTAAGTTATCTCCATATTATTACCTGACAGCGCATGATCGCATTCCCTTATGCAAAAATTAACCTGGGCCTTCATGTTGTTTGCCGCAGGCAGGATGGCTACCATGGGGTGGAAACTGTTTTGGTTCCGGTGGGCCTGTGGGATATACTGGAGGTGATCCCCGCATCGGACGGGACAACACGAATGCATGTCACGGGCCTGAAAATCCCTCCGGATGGCAAGCCAAATCTGTGTTTGCAAGCCTATGAACTGCTTTGTGGAGAAATGGCCGGACCTGGTACATTCCAACCAAAAAATAAACTGCCGCCTGTACATATACACCTGCACAAAAACATTCCGCCCGGATCAGGCCTGGGCGGTGGCAGTTCCGATGCTACCTTTATGCTCCTATTACTTAACAAGATCTTTGCCCTGAAAATATCAGCGGAGCGGCTTGCAGGCATGGCTTCGCGCCTTGGCAGCGACTGTGCGTTCTTTTTGAAGCACGGGCCCATGCTGGCCACCGGCCGGGGAAACATTCTCAGGCCCGCACCACCATTGCCTTTAAAACTTTCCTCCCTGGTGATTGTTGTTCCACCCATTCACATTGATACCGGCAAGGCTTATGCACGCATAACCCCTAAAAATCCCGTGGCTCCCCTGCACAGAATCATCAGGTTTTCAAATAAAAAATGGGGACAAGTTTTGATGAATGACTTTGAACCGGTCATATGCAAATTATATCCTCTGATTGACGAAATCAAAACAATCCTGATCCAGGCTGGTGCATGGTATGCATCCATGAGTGGCAGCGGTTCGGCAGTTTACGGGTTTTTTTCCTCCCCTCCCCCAATCAGCCAATTAAAGATTCTTTTCCCGGATTACATGGTGATTTCTGCCAAAACAAATTATTTCTAAAAATCATTATTTTTGTGGGCATTACAACGCCAAAGTAAACCAGTAATATACATCAAAACCCATAAGCCATGCGTAAATTGACAATGATCATTGCCTTTTTCTGGCTAATGCTTCCTGTTGCAAAAGCCAATGACGTACTAACCACGCACAACATCTTTGATTTGAAAACGGTGGTTGAAGTATCCATGTCGCCCGATCAGAGATACATCGCCTTTACCGTGAATGTACCCCGGCCATTCACCCATTCGGCCGGTACCGATTACCGGGAACTTTATGTATATGACCTGCAAACCGATGAGATCATTCCATTTATGACGGGCAACCGCCAAATTTTCGGCCTGGGCTGGACACCTGCAGGCGATGCCGTTACGTTCCGGGCAAATCTGCCTGATATTCCTTACGTACAGGTATATGCCATGAGTCTTCGTGGTGGAGAGCCGCGGGCGCTGACCGGACATACTGCCAGTGTAATGAATTATTCCTTCATTGATGATGAAACCCTGGCCTTTGTTTCCATAGACTCAAGGGATCCCATGCTTCAGGAATTCCGAAGCAAGGGGATCGAGATTGAAGTGTACGAGGAAGAATGGGTTCACCGCAACCTATACGTGTACAATATAAACAGTGGTGAAACCAGGCAGGTTACCGAAGGGGTCACTGTTTTTGACTTTACGCTGAGTCCCGACGGCCATTATGCCGCCGCAGCCATTGCACCCCGCAACCTGGTAGACGACAGTTATATGTTCAAACGCATTCACCTGGTAGACCTTCAGACCGGAGACATTGACATGATCATGGAAAATCCCGGCAAACTGGCCAACATGGCTTTTAGCCCCAACGGAAGCAAACTGGCTTTCCGCGCCGCCAGCAAACTGGAAGACTCTGTCGAAGGAAGTCTCTTTGTCATTGACCTGGATTCCCTGGTAACATTTGAGGAACTCAAAAATTATGCAGAAGGGATGGAGTTGTCGGTGATTGACTTCGCCTGGAAAAACGACAGCACGTTATTGTTTGCTGCCGAAGAAAGTGTGGATATTGTGCTGAGTAAACAAAAGCTTGATGATGAAGAGCGTTCCATCCTGATTGAAGCCGGGCATGTGGTATTCCGCAGATTTGAATACAACGAAGGTAAGGTGGTATTCTCGGGAAACACCTGGGAACATCCCAATGAACTCTATACCTACGACCTTGAAAGCGACCTGCTTTTGCGCAATACCGACCACAACCCATGGCTTTCGGATGTCCGCCTGGCAAAACAGCGCAAACTGACCTATTATGCACGCGACGAACATGACATTGAAGGTGTTTTGCTCTATCCCATTGATTATGATGAAGAAAAAACATATCCCCTCATCGTTTACATACACGGTGGCCCCGAAGCAGCCGTCCAGAATGGGTGGGTTACCGGTTACGGCACCTGGGGACAAGTGGCCGCAGCCCGCGGCTATTTTGTCTTTATGCCAAACTACCGCGCAAGCTCAGGCCGGGGTGTTGACTTCACCATGGTGGGGTTCGGCGACCTTGTGGGTGTGGAATACGATGATGTGATTGATGGCATTGACCATCTTATTGAGACCGGCTATGTTGATATCGACAGGGTAGGTATCGGCGGAGGGTCATACGGAGGCTATTTTTCCGCCTGGTCGGCAACACGCCACACCGACAGGTTTGCTGCTGCGGTAATGTTTGTGGGCATTTCCAACCAGATATCCAAACGCAATACCACCGACATTCCATGGGAAGATTATTATGTTCACTGGGGTTACTGGACTTATGAGGATTGGGAGGACGTGTACAGCCGCAGCCCGGTTAAATATGCCAACCAGAGCCTGACCCCCACCCTGATTCTGCATGGTGATGCCGACCCGCGTGTACATCCCTCGCAAAGCCTGGAGATGTACAGGGCACTGAAGCTACACGGATGTGCACCCGTACGTCTGATCTGGTATCAGGGCGAAGGGCACGGCAACCAGCGAAATGTACACCGGCTGGATTACATTGTACGCACCATGGAGTGGTTCGACCACTTCCTCGACCTGGATAAGTCACGGGACGAAATGCCGGAGAAGTATCCGGAGGCTGTTGTGGAATAGACAGCAAGTAGTAAGAAGTAATTAGTAAGAAGTAATTAGTAATTAGTGGATTTAATTCTGTAATTAGTTGGATATATGGCTGTTTCGAAATTAAAGGAGTTTTCCAAAAAGGTTTTTGGCAAATCGCTCGACTATATTGAAATCGTAGGCAATCGTTTGCCGCATCCTGCCACAATTTTTGCCATGCTTGCCGGCATTGTAATATTGATCTCAACCGTCAGCTATTGGCTTGGCGTATCGGCGGTTCATCCTGTGGATGGCGAGGTGATTCACGTCAAAAACCTGCTAAGCGGAGACGGCATCCGGTGGATATACACCAATATTTTACATAATTTTCTACGTTTCCCGCCCCTGGGCTATGTGTTGGTGGTAATGGTGGGCATCGGGCTGGCCGAAGGTACCGGCCTTTTTGCCATTATGATCCGGGCACTGGTGCTGGGGGCTCCACCCAAACTCATTACAGGGGCCGTTGTGCTGGCAGGCATTATTTCGGGCCTGGCAGTTGAAGCAGGCTATGTAATCCTGATCCCCCTGGGTGCTATGATTTTTCACGGTATTGGGCGGCATCCCATGGCTGGCCTTGCAGCCGCGTTTTGTGGCGTAAGCGGTGGTTTTGGGGCCAACTTTTTTATCGGCTCCATCGATCCCATCCTGGCCGGCATTTCCACTTCGGCTGCACAGCTCATCATACCAGACATGGTTGTGAACCCGGCAGTAAATTACTACTTCATGGTCGCTTCCAGTTTTGTGGTATTGATTGTAGGGGTATGGGTTACTGAACGGATTGTGGAGCCCCGGCTGGGAAGATATGAGGGTGCCACCGAACGCTTTGCCATCGAACAACTGAGCCCGCGCGAAAAAAAAGGGCTTCGCTGGGCCGGCATCTCGGCCATTGCCTTTCTGGTGTTGCTGGCTTTTACCGTTATTCCGGCCAATGGCCTTTTTCGCAATCCGGAAACAGGCTCTGTATTGCATTCGCCCTTCTTTGATGGCATCATCATTGGCATATTGCTGTTCTTTTTTATTCCCGCCCTGGTTTACGGACGCATTGTGGGTACCATCCGAAACGACAAGGACATGATGAAACACATCATCAAGTCGATGAGTGGCATGGGCTCATACATTGTGCTTGTTTTCTTTGCCGCACAATTTGTTTATTTCTTCAATGAGTCGAACCTTGGCCTGATCATTGCCATCAAGGGAGCGGCTGGCCTGCGTGATATTGGTTTTACGGGGCCTGTGCTGATTGCCTCTTTTGTGCTGCTATCGGCATTTATCAACCTGTTCATGGGCAGTGCCTCAGCCAAATGGGCCATCATCGCACCGGTCTTTATCCCCATGCTTATGCTGCTCGACAATGCTTATCACCCGGGCATCACCCAGGCTGCATTCCGTATCGGCGACAGCCTTACCAACCTGGTTACCCCGATGATGAGTTACTTTGCCCTGATTGTGACATTTGCCCAAAAATACGATGAGCGTTACGGCATCGGCACCATTATCTCTACCATGCTTCCATATACTGTGTTTTTAGCCATTATATGGATCGCCACCCTGATGTTGTGGGTGTGGCTGGGAATTCCGCTGGGACCTGACGGACCTATCTATATTAACTGATAGGAAGCCTACATTCTCTCCGGTACATCGATGCTGAGCAAAGCCATTCCATTGCGAATGGTGGTGGCAGTGAGCTGCGAAAGCAACAGGCGGAAATCACTGATGCCCCGGTCGGGTTCATTCAATATGGAATACTCGTGGTAAAACTGGTTGAACTCCCTGGCCACTTCATACACATAATTCGCCACCTTTGCAGGGCTCAATTCCGTAGCAGCTTCAAGTACAACATCCGGAAAGTCATACAGGCTTTTCAGCAATTGTTTTTCTTTTTCGTTCAGGGACATGCCATCCAGAGAATTTAAGGCCTGCTTCAGGCGTTCAGGGACTGCTTTACGAAGCACCGAACAAATACGGGCATGGGTGTACTGAATAAAAGGGCCTGTGTTGCCGTTGAAGTCGATGGATTCTTCCGGTTTGAACAACATATTCTTCTGGGGATCCACTTTCAGTATAAAATACTTCAGGGCACCCATTCCGATCACATGATACAAATCCTTCTTTTCCACTTCACTAAAGTGCTGTGTTTTACCAAGCTCTTCAGTTGTTTTTTGGGCAGTGGCCACCATTTCGTCCATCAGGTCATCGGCATCAACCACCGTACCTTCGCGCGACTTCATTCGTCCCTGGGGTAACTCCACCATCCCATAACTAAGGTGTTGAATTGCATCGGCATAAGGTTTACCCAATTTGCCCAGGACTTTTTTCAGTACGTTGAAGTGGTGGTTCTGTTCGTTGCCAACCACATAAATCATTTTCCGGGGTAAAAAATCATCGTAACGCAACTGGGCGGTGCCAATGTCCTGGGTCATATATACGGAAGTTCCATCCGTACGAAGTAAAAGTTTTTCATTCAGATTGTGCTCGCTCAATCCGGCCCATACCGATCCGTCTTCTTTTTTATAGAATAATCCTTCACGAAGGCCCTCCAATACAATTTCACGGCCAAGGAGATAGGTGTCTGATTCGTAATAGGTCTTATCAAATGCCACACCCATTCGCTTATATGTGGCATTAAAACCCTCATAAACCCATGCATTCATCTGCTTCCAGACAGTAAGCACCTCAGGGTCACGTGCCTCCCACCGGCGCAACAACGACTGGGCTTCCTGCATCAGGGGAGCCTCTTTGCGGGCTTCCTCTTCACTGAGTCCTTTTTCAGCCATAAGAACTGCAACTTGCCGGCGCAATTTTATTTCAAATATCACATAGTAATCACCCACCAGTTTATCACCCTTTTTCCCGGTACTTTCCGGGGTTTCTCCCCGGCCAAACTTCATCCACGCCAACATAGATTTACAGATGTGTATACCCCGGTCGTTGACAAGATTCACCTTCACCACTTTGTTGCCTGTCCTTTCCAGGAGCAGCGACACTGCATATCCAAAAAGATTGTTCCGGATATGGCCCAGATGCAGTGGCTTGTTCGTATTCGGGGAAGAAAATTCCACCACCACAGGTTTTTTTTCGTTACCTGTTTTATGGGGTCCCTGCTCTTCCCCTGCATATCCAAACCTGTCATTGCCCGCTTCCCCGGCCAGGAATTCCAACCAGAAACCAGACGTAAGCACCATATTAAGGAAGCCTTTTACCACATTATACCCCTCTACTTCGATAATGCGTTTTACCAGTGTTTCTCCAAGAAATTCAGCAGTTTGTTCCGGTGAGCGTTTCAATGCTTTTACAAAGGGAAAAACCACCAGGGTCAAATCACCTGCAAAATCCTTGCGGGTTTTCTGGAGAACGATGGATGCGGGGTCAATTTGCTGACCCGAAACCTGCCAAATGCTTTCTGCCACTACCGCAGCAATTTTCTCCTCGATCTTCATATCCATGGGATTTTAACGGGCCAAAGATACGATTTAAAAGAACAAGATTACTGCAATCCCAAAGTAGATAAGCAACCCGGTTATGTCTACCATAGTGGTGATGGCAGGGCTGGCGGCTACGGCGGGGTCACCACCCAAACGCTTGACAATGAGTGGCAGTGAGGCACCAATGAGTGTGGCCGAGATAACTTGCAGGCTCAGGGCCAGGGAAATGCCAAATGCAATGAAAAACAAATTGTATTGATCGGGCACATCGGTCTCCCACGAAAGGAAAAGAATTTTCCCAAAAGCGATGAGGCCAAGCACCACTGAAAGCAACAGTGCGATCCGGGCTTCTTTGAAGAGGATCATGAGCCAGTTTTTCAGGGTAATTTGTCCGAGTGCAAGGGCACGAATAACCACGGTGGCTGACTGTGAACCCACGTTGCCTCCTGAGTCAGCGACCATGGGCATATACAATGCCAAAATGATGAGTGCCGACAAGGCTTCCTCATACCGGTGAATGATCATACCTGAAATAACCCCGATGATGGCCAGTGAAGCCACCCAGGTGATGCGTTTGCGGAAATGGGACAATACGCTGGTCTCAGGATAGTCCAAACCGTCTTCGTCCGGAACGATCCCCATGAACTTCTCCATGTCTTCGGTCTGCTCAGCCTGGATTACCTCCAACGCATCATCGTGCCGAACAATACCCGCCAACTGTCCGTATTTATTGATAACCGGGATAGCCACCAGGTCGTATTTCTCAATTTTTACAGCTACCGACTCCCTGTCTTCATCTACTTCGGCCCATGCAAAATCTTTATACACGATATCCCAGATGGACGTAGCGGGATCAGCCATAATGAGATCTTTTAAGGTAGTAAACCCATGAAGTTTCATGTCGTCATCTACTACATATACATAATAGATCATCTTTCTGGATGGTGCATCGCTGCGCACTTTTTCGATGGCCTGTGCAGCGGTCATATCGCCCATAATGGTGGCAAAATCGGTGCTCATGATCCCCCCGGCCGTTTCAGGATCATAGGAACTCAGCCGGATGACATTTTCCCTGGTTTTCTTGTCCAGGTATGGCAGAAGCTTTAGCTGTTCTTCCCTGTCAAGCTCCTGGTACAGGTCAGCCCGCAGTTCCGAAGCCATATTCACAAAAATGCGCGAAAAGCCACGGGGGCCAAGATTTTCAAGCAAAACCACCTGCATCTCCAGATCGAAATCCGAAACTATATAGCCCTGCTCCTCCGGGGTGAAAAGGTCAAGCACTTCAATGAGGTCAGATTGCTCCAGGTCTCTCAGTATCTCCACTACCTCCACAACCGGCATTTTCCTG
>PXAA01000041.1 GCA_003567205.1 Bacteroidales bacterium | reverse complement strand
TTGTGTCGGCCAAGCGCAAGGAGAACATCAATATGATCACCGACAGCCTGTTAAAATCAGTGGATAAGGCTGACGAAGAGGCACACGGCACTTTGGTTACCAACAGCCGTCATTACGAAGCACTTACCAAGGCTGCCGAGGCCATCGCCGCCGTCCGCAAAGGCATCCTCGAAAACATCTCCGGCGACCTGTTGGCCATCGACCTGCGCAGCGCCCTGCACCACCTGGGCAGCATCACTGGAGAGGTTACCTCGGATGAAATCCTGGGAGAGATATTCGGGAGGTTCTGTATCGGGAAGTAACTACCTTTCCCTTGTTTTCCTTCATGCTTCATTTTCTGCATATTAACTGTATTTATTTTCCTTTTTCTGTTGCCAGTTTGCCCATTTTTCTGTAAGTTTGGTTGCTAAATCGTTGCTGACACTGGATCCCAACCCCAAAACCAAAGATGAAAAGGAGGTCAACCGCAAAACCCTGCTGTTGGCTGAAACCATCCGGGCACAAAGGCAAATTGAGATTCAAAACGGACTGTTCGGTTTTCGCGACAGCGAGAAGCTAAAAGGCAGCCTGCTATCTTATCTGCGGATGCTTGCCGAGCAGCGCAAAGACAGTTCCGGAAATTACGGGAACTGGGGCAGCATGATCAAGCACATGGAAAGCTATGTGGATGGTGATGTTACATTTGCCCAGGTTGACCGCCAGTTTGTGTTGGGATTTAAACAATTCCTTGATAAAGATACCAGAACCAAAAGTGAAACAAGTCTGTCAGAAAATTCCAAGTACTCATACTTTAACAAGTTTCGTGCAGCCCTCAAACAGGCCGTTAAGGAGGGAATTATACCATTCAATCCCGCAGAAGGAGTGGAAGGATTCAAACAGGATGATCCGGAAAGAGAGTTTCTGACACTCGGGGAGCTTCAGGCCGCTGTGAAGGCCGAATGCGATATTCCGCAGCTGAAGAAGGCATTTTTGTTCTCCTGCCTTACCGGCTTAAGGTGGTCCGATATTCAGAAACTGTTATGGTCAGAAGTACAGCACTCCAAAGAACTGGGCCACTATATCCGTTTCCGTCAGCAAAAAACAAAAGGTGCTGAAACCCTGCCCATCTCGAAGCAGGCCTTTGAGCTTCTGGGCGAACGAAAGGAAAATGATGAAAGGGTATTCAAAGGTTTGAAATACTCCGCCTGGCATAACCTGAAATTGCAGCAATGGATGTTGCGGGCCGGGGTTTCAAAAACAATAACCTTTCATTGCGCCCGGCACACCTATGCCACGCTGCAGCTAACCCTGGGCACAGATATCTATACCGTTTCAAAGCTACTTGGGCACAAAGAGCTAAAAACCACTCAAATCTACGCCAGGATTATTGACGAGAAAAAGAAAGAAGCCGCCGATAAAATAAAACTTGACCTATGACAGCAGACCTGGAATTATACAGCCGGATACTGTAACGCGACCTCAGGCCCTGGATCAATACTGTTCTTTCTGAGAATAAGTTCAAACAAGACCTGGCTGAAGTTGAAAAGGTGCATGTAAAAACGCAACCGCTTTATAAAGTAGCGTTTCCAAAAGCCTTGACCTACAAACGTGAATACTACAGAATGATCATTGAAAATGAGGCAACCCGTTTTCTAAATGAATTGCACTCATACATCACGGAAAGCATAAATGACAAAGCCAGGGTTTTTCATGTGAATTATGCTTTGACCCGTACTCTGAACCAGAAATTACTGGATCTGGCAATTGAATTGCAAAAAAGAGCATGTAGCGCGGATGACTTCCTCCCAATGAAAAGTGGCAACAACACACCGGTAGCCAAAGCCGATGATTCCTATATCCTATTGTACCTTAAACACCAACTTGTACGACTTCATATGGAAGTACAGGAAGCTTACGCACAGCTGCAATCCACCCCCTTTCTGGCAGAGGAAGAAGTATGTCATAAGTATTTCAACGAGCCGGTTCCAAATCCTTCGACGATTGAACCTGTACTCTCTGACAATGAAGGCAGGGGATTGATTTTTGAAACCGAGGGTGATACCCTTGCCCAGGCTTTTAAAAGCGACTACGGGAACTATAGCGATGGTTTCCGGAAGGCTTTCCACCACGAAACCATTTCCTATTATCGTCGGACAGATCAGGAATATGTCGATATCGAAAGTCCCTGCCTGTCGGCTGTGTTATCCGGCACGCCCAAACAGGTGGCTGCACTGATCCCCAATGCTGAAAATGGCTTGTTCATCCGATTTCTGTTCTATTACATGAATGTTAAGCCAACTTGGAAAAATGTGTTTGCTCATCAGTCCGGAGAGGGTCTTGATACACATTTTGAAAACCTGGGCGAGGAATTTTATCATCTGTACAAACACCTTCGTGACGGCCCTGAAATACGGTTTATCCTATCAGAAGAACAGCAAACCCATTTCAACAAATTCTTCAGCCAGGTGCAGGCGAAATACTTATCCATTAAGGGCATTGATTATATGGCAACCGTTCGCCGTTTGGGGTTGGTTGCCTTTCGCATTTGCATGGTCTTATCAGCCCTGAGGATTATGGAAACCGGTGAGTGCGGAGAAACTCTTCTTTGTGATAAGCAGGATTTCGAAACCGCCCTGGCAATCGTCAGCATACTGGTAAAGCATTCCAGTCGTGTTTTCTCAGAGCTTCCTTTGGATGCACTTCCACCCGGCAGAAAAAACCGCAAGGAACGATTCCTTGAAAGCCTTCCCGGCATATTTAACCGTCAGAAATACCTTGATGTGGCCCGAAAACTTTCAGTACCCGAGAAAACAGCCGAAGGGTATATTACCGATTTTTGCCGGAAAAATCTAATTCACCGGGAACATCACGATAATTATTTGAATCCGGCTGCCCAGGAACAGAAATAAAGGATATTATCAATCTCAGGATTTTAAGGAAATAGAGGAAGTTAAGTATTGTTTTTCGATGTTGCTTGCGGAACCGGCCGAATCGCATAAAAAAAATCACAATACAGGTACTGCCTGATATTGCCGACAGGGCAAAAGCCATTGCCGATGCGAGAATATTGCAAAATATTTCCATAATTGTGTAATACTTTCCACTTATTAAAGGATCACCTTTGCATTCTATCTGTAAAGAAAATCAAATACTTTAAAAAGATTATTATAAAAACGGGAAATGTATTGTTATGCGTGGTGGCTGGTGCTGCTTCTGGCGCATTGCTGGGATTATTGTTTGCCCCGGAAAAAGGCTCATATACGCGAAAAAAAATAATCCGGAAAGGTGAAGCCCGGGTGGATGCGACCAAATAAAAAGTCAATACCATCAAACCCATCAATATCCTGAAAAATTTTATCAAAGAGGGGGCGAGGATTATTCATTATTTAAAAACCACAAAATGAGAAAAACAATCACATTTATTATCGTATTATTGGCTTCAACAGCCATGTTTGCACAAGCTCCTATTGCCGTTGGGCAGTCTCAGTTTAACGCCGGGGTAGGGCTTTCTTCTTGGGGCGTGCCGGTATACGTGGGCTTTGATTTTGGCGTTCATCC
>PXAA01000087.1 GCA_003567205.1 Bacteroidales bacterium | reverse complement strand
TACAAAGATAACAAACTTTATATTGCTTAATTCCCGTCTGAAATCCGCCGGTATTTAGAGCTGTTTGAAGGGTCAATTTCACTCAGGATGTCAATGGCTTTGTTTTGCTCCACAGAAGGTGCTTCCGTAAACAGGTTTACCAGCTCGTCGCTTTTGGCTGTCATGAACGTTTGCATGAGCATGATACCGGGACGCTCCCGGTGGGCCCTCTGAAGCATTTCAAGAGATTCCACAACTTGCGAACGCGCCAGGTCCATATTGTCGGTCATGGAATCAAAACCCTGCCTGTGGTATCTGTACATGGCCTCCCGGATTGCCCGGTACCTGTTGTTCAGAAGATTTTCGACCAACCAGTACCTGTTGCGCTGGCTTTCAAATGATTTCCATCCCCTCTCCGAAGCATTTTGTGCCTGGTTTACGATTTGCTGGGCTTGCTCAAAAAACGGGGTGCCGCCCAAGGGGGCAAAGGTGTCGAAATCAAAGCCAAGAATGATATAGACATAGTATGCAATCACTGACGTAAGATTTGACAGAAAAGCATTGTCAGAATACTCCAGGGGCTCGTGTTCACGGTAGCGGAACTCGAAGTCACGGTCGCGATGGTTAAACACCGGTGTACTGTAGGCCGTATTGTACACTGGCCGGCGCGACTGTACCTGTATGCTGGCACGATATTCATCACCGCCGGTACGTTCTTCAATGGTTATCTGTATGGAAGCTTCTATTCTTTCCAGGGTCTCAAACTGGTATGCTGTCCAATTGGTCTGGTTGATAAAGTCGCGCAATTCTGTGCGCAGCGTTTGCATGACTTGTCGCTCTGTTTCAGACATTCCGGGTGTTGAAATGGTCACCTGGCAGTTGAGTTCCTGTGCCTGCAAAGGAAGGACCAGAATCAGCGTCAGCAAAAACAATAAAGAGATTCTTTTTGTCATAAGCCCATGGTTTTTTCTAAGGCATCTGCAATATCGGCTGCCGCTTCTTTTTTGCTTTTAAGGGGATAACGAAAAATCTGCTTTTTATTGTCTATAATGGTGATTTTATTGGTGTCGTGAGAGAACCCGGCACCCGGGTCATTCAAGGAGTTCAACACGATCAGGTCCAGGTTTTTGGCCTGGAGTTTTTTGATGGCATTCGCTTCTTCATTATCCGTTTCCAGGGCAAAGCCTGCCAGCACCTGTGCCTTCTTTTTTCTCCCCATTGTCGCCAGAATATCCTTAGTGGGAATCAGTTTTATGGTCATGGAAGCCTTTTTGTCTTCTTTTTTGATTTTATGATCATGGCTTTTTTCCGGGGTGTAATCGGCAACGGCTGCCGCCATAACCACGGCATCTGCAAGTTTAAAATGTTCCATGCATGCATCGAACATTTCCTGGGCTGTGCGCACTTTGATCAGCTGTATACCTGCCTGTGCAATTTGTTCACTTGGTCCAGATACCAGGGTCACCCTGGCTCCCCTTCCGGCCAATTCCTCTGCCAGCGCATACCCCATCTGGCCTGATGAATGGTTGCCGATATACCTGACCGGATCAATGGCTTCGTGTGTGGGGCCGGCGCTTACCAGGATATGCTTGCCATGCATTGACTCATTTTTGACGCTTAAATAGTCCCGGACGATACGGAAAATCCCTTCAGGTTCTTCCATCCGCCCACGACCCTCATACCCGCAGGCAAGGAAGCCTTCGGCCGGCTCGATGATACGCACTCCATGATTTTTTAATATGCCGAGATTATGTTGCACGGCAAAATGTTCGTACATCTTGCAGTTCATGGCCGGCGCCACAAAAACCTGTTTGTTGAAAGCAAGCAGTGTAGTGGACAGGGCATCGTCGGCGATGCCATTGGCAAATTTGCCAAGAATATTGGCGGTGGCCGGGGCAACAACAAGCACATCACCCCAGTCGGTCAGGGCCACATGTTCTGTGGTATAATCATTTTGTGTGCCGAACACCTGATCGTACACCTTATTTTCCGACAGAGATTCAAGGGTAACACGTGTAATGAATTCAAATGCATTGGTGGTCCCGACCACCCTTACACTGGCCCCTGCTTTTTTAAACAGCCGAATAAGGAAAGCGGCCTTATAGGCAGCAATCCCTCCTGAAATACCAAGTATGATCTTTCTTCCTTCCAAAATGATGTATACAAAAAAAGCCTGCGACGGACATTTATCCCAATTGCAAGCTTATTGCAGGCTTATTTATTAAGAATCTTGTTCCGTTTCCGGAATTCTGTAATAAATGTTGTTTTTCTCAAATTCTGAAATGGCAATCAGGCCGGGTTTGGGCAATTGCTCATAATGCTTTGCAATCTCTATCTGTTCGCGGTTTTCGAAAACCTCTTCTAGGTTATCCGTTGAACTGGCAAACTCCTCAAGTTTTGAATTAAGCTCTTCTTTCATTTCCTGGCCAATCTGATTGCCCCTTTTTGAGATGATGACCACCGATTGGTATAAGTTGCCGGTGTCTTTGTCAAATTGCCTCAAATCGCGTGTTACCGTAGTGATTTCTGGTTTGATTTTCTTCGTGTCCATATTATTGTTGATTATTTCCGGTAATTGATGTTGCTTGTTCCTGATCCCTTTGTTGAAAGCGCGCAATGGCCTCCCTGGCTTTATCTTTCATCTCGGTGGCATCTTCCCGGTATTGGCTTTCGGGATAGCGTCGAACAAAAGCATTGTATGCACTGACCACTTCATTATAACGCTCTTCCTGACGTTGTGGTATACTATTGTATGCGTATTCATAATAGGCCTTAATGGTCAGGTACATGGCCTCTTCCCTGTATTGGGAGTCAGGAAAATCATTGTTCATCGTTTCAAATGTGGTGGCGGCAGCAACGTAGTCAGAAATATTCAGATACAGTTTCCCGCTTTCAAAACGCTTTTTTTCGAGTTTGATACGGAGCTCATCGATGAGTTCGTTGGCATCTGCCACCCTGTCGCTGGCCGGGTAACGGTTGATAAAATTCTGCAGTTCGCGAATCGCCTGACGGGTGTTTGTCTGGTCGAGCGAATACCTTGGGGATTCAAGATATTGGCAGTACGCACTCAGGTAAAGAAATTCCTCCGCATGTTCACTCTGTGGAAAGGCATTCACATATGACTTAAAATAGTGGCTGGCAAGGGTGTATTCGCGGTTTTTGAAGTGGGCCATGGCAAAATAGTAATTGATTCGCTGGGCCTCTGCTGTGCCCCGGTAAATGGGTATAATATCAGCAAGCAGATTAATGGCGCGGCCATAATCCTCTTCTTCGTAATATTCCAGTGCCCGTTTGTACTTCAGCTCATAATCGTCGCTTTTCAGCAGGCGCTGATACTGGCTGCATGACTGGACAATAAGCACTATGATAAGTATTCCGGTTAACCTGGCTGTACTATGTATGCTTTGCATGAAAAAACGTTCTTTCAGAAATAAATTGTCTTGCCAGGATGCAATACCCCGCAAACAGAGTGCAAAGGTAAGCATTTTTAGCATTTGAATTTCCAAAAAAACCTTAAATGAATTCCTTATGCGGATTTGACTTCCAGACCTGAAAACAAAAGAAATCCTTTTATGATCAGGGTTTTTTGTTCATCTGCGGAAATGTCTTTGTCCGCCAGATAACGTTTGTCTGAAAAACCGGCAAAAATGGCGGTGGCTTCAGAGCGGACTGTCCAATCGTTGGGTACAAAAATTTCGCAACCACCAAACAGGCTTGAAACATGCAGGACATTTGGCCCAGGAGCCAGTTTTGTATCGCGAAAATGGATGTCGGCCCCACCGAAAATACAAACCACCTCCCCGCCACGGAATTGTTCAGACTGCACCACGCGGGTCCCGCCGCTAAAGATATGTACAGCCTGCAGGTCATCCCCGGCATCGGTCACCGTTCTATTATGGTATCTTTTTTTTTTGCGCATATAACGAGGAAAGATCAGAAGAAATCCGGCAATCACGAATAAGACGGGAATGGCAAATCTGAATATCTCCCTGAACCCAATGCCAAAATAGCTCTTTGACAAAAATACGGCCCCAATGATTAACAGCACCAAACCAGTGCTCCTGTTCCCCTCTGAAACCAGGAAGAACACCCCCAAAATAATAAGGATCATCTGCCAGGAAAGCAGGTAGGCCGGCAAAACCAGGGGCTCAATAATTCCTGTAATGCGCAGCAGAAGAGCGGCCCCGGCGGCGATAAATAAAATCCCGATAAGGATACGTAATGCATGGGTTGATTTCATGGGATGCAATTTTTGGGTGAATTATTGACGTTGATCCAAAAATAATACATTTTTCTATTCATCATTCACTAAACATATCAAAAGCAATTATTGTTATCTTGATAGCCATTAGAAAATATTCATGTACATACCTAAGAAATCTACTATAATTCGGCAATTCCTGTTACTTGCATTGATGTTTTTTGCCCAATCTGCCATGGCCCAGCAAGGAACAATCCGGGGTCGTGTATATGATGAGGGTACCAATGAGGGCATTCCTTTTGTAAACCTAATTGTCGACGGCACCAATATCGGCAGCACCACCGATCTGGACGGAAATTTTTTATTTACCGGAATTTCACCTGGTTTTGTGCGATTACTTGTGTCGGCCGTTGGTTATGAAACCAGGTTGAGCACTGAATTCATGGTTACCGGGCCCCGCACTGCCAACATTGACATTGGCCTTCAAGAGATCCGTGTAGAGCTTGATGCTGTGGAGGTTACGGCATCTCAGTTTGAGCGCAGTGACGAAAGCCCGGTATCCCTGCGAAGATTGGGTATCAAAGAAATAGAGCGGAGTCCCGGGGGCAACAGGGATATTTCCAAG
Source organism: Bacteroidales bacterium (assembly GCA_003567205.1). Taxonomy (GTDB): domain Bacteria; phylum Bacteroidota; class Bacteroidia; order Bacteroidales; family UBA7960; genus PUPG01. Next base: position 10,853 of record PXAA01000087.1, on the reverse strand, counting down.
GTTATCCAGGGTTTGCCTGGTGTGGCATCCACGCCCGCTTTCCGGAATGACGTCATTGTCCGTGGCGGCGGGCCCGCTGAAAACAGTTTCTTTCTGGATGGGGTTGAAATTCCAAACATCAACCATTTCGCCACGCAGGGTGCAAGCGGTGGACCTGTGGGCATCCTGAACACAGATTTCATTCGGGAAGTGGAGATGTATTCCGGTGCATTTCCTGCAAACCGCGGCGATGCCATGAGTTCTGTCTTTGAGTTCAGGCAGGTCAACGGAAACAGTGACAGGCTCAACTTCCAGGCCACCGTGGGTGCCAGCGATCTGGCACTGACCGCTGATGGTCCGTTGGGTCCCAATACCACGTTTATTGCATCGGCCAGAAGGTCTTATCTCCAGTTTATTTTTGGCGTGGTTGGACTTCCTTTTTTGCCCACTTATAATGGATTTCAATTCAAAACCAATACCCGGGTAAGCGATAACTCTACATTGAGTATTATTGGCTTAGGGGCTATAGACCTGTTCGACCTGAACCTTGAGGCCAATGAAACGCCTGAACAACGATATATACTGGATTACTTGCCGGTGAATGAACAATGGAACTACGCCCTGGGGGCAGTTTACCGCAAATTCAGGTCCAATGGAGCAGAAACCTGGGTGCTCAGCAGAAACATGTTGCGCAACAATGCTTACAAATACCCAAACAATTTGGAAACCCTCCCACGGATACTGGACTATGAATCCGATGAAATAGAGAATAAATTCAGGGTTGAGCGTTCCCTGACCCTTGGCGATTACCGGCTGAATTTTGGCGGCGGCGGGGAGTATGCCAGGTACAGGAATCATACTTTTCAGCAAGTTTTTATCAACAATCAGCTGGATAAAATTGAATACGACACTCAATTTGACCTGTATAAATGGAGCCTTTTTGCCCAGGTGACCCGACGTATACTCGACGAACGTCTTTCCCTTTCGCTCGGCTTAAGAAGCGATGCCAATAATTATTCATCGCAAATGTCCAGTTTGCTCGACCAGTTCTCCCCCCGTTTTTCCGCTTCATACAAACTCCGTGATGACATGTATCTGAATTTTAATACCGGCAGATACTATCAGCTACCGGCTTATACAACCATGGGATTTCGAAACAATGCAGGGCTTTTAATCAACAAGGAAAACAAACTGACCTATATATCGGCAGACCATATTGTGGCAGGTTTGGAATTATTGCCTGACCGTAACAGCAGGTTGTCGTTGGAGGGTTTTTACAAGATATACAACAATTACCCCTTTTCTGTTAATGATTCTGTTGCCCTCGGGAGCAGTTCAGCCGACTTTGGCATTGTAGGGGACGAAGAAGTCACATCAACCGGTCTGGGAAGAGCTTTCGGAGCAGAGGTGTTTTATCGGAACCAGGAATTAAGGAATTGGAATATCATTTTGTCTTACACCCTTGTGCGCAGTGAATTTAAAGACGTTTACTCCACGTATATTCCATCCGCCTGGGACAACAGGCACATTGTGAACCTTACCGGGTTAAGAAACCTCCCAAACAACTGGGAGATTGGCTTTAAGTGGAGATATAGTGGCGGTGGGCCATAAACACCGTACGATTTGGAGCTTTCGAGTCGGGTAAACGCCTGGGACGTACAAGGCATGGGGTACCTGAATTATGCCCGTTTCAACAGAGAAAGGCTTTCTTCTTTTCATCAATTGGATATCAGGGTTGACAAACAGTTCTATCTGAATAATTTTTCACTGATGCTTTACCTGGATGTTCAGAATGTTTATAATTTTAAGGCCACACAACCACCAATTCTGATTCTTGAAGAAGATGAAGCGGGCATGCCAATAGTGTATGAAGAAAATGGCATCATGCGTTACCGCTTAAAAGAGCTGCAGAACAACATCGGTAATATTTTGCCAAGTATCGGGATTATCATCATCATTTGATATACCAAAAGAGCGAAATCACATGAAAGTTTTTCTTAAAACCGAAGCCATGTTCCATCTGCCGGCCATTTTTATCGCCATGTTATTTCTTTTGGGTTTTACCGTGCATACAGAAAGCCAATTTCGCCGGCAAAGCAAAGCAGTGGAGCAGGAACCCGTCGAGGAGATCATCACCACCCTGGATATGGAGGGGTTTGCACTTGAAATCATTTTCATGAAAGGGAAAGCACACAACCACCCCCTGATGGCCATATGGATAGAAGATTTGGACAGCAATTATATACAGACGTTATTTGTTGCTGAATCTATAGGGAAAGGCTTCTTCAGGTATGGTGACCCTTCGAGCGGAAGATGGATGCCCGGACCGGTGCGCAGGCCCGCTGCCCTGCCCTATTGGGGGCACCAAAGGGGCATCAGGGCTGATGACGGCTATTATATTCCGACACAGGACAAACCCATGCCCGATGCCATCACCGGTCCCACCCCAAAAAGCAGCTTCATCTTACATACACAAACACCCGGAGCGGAACTGCGCAGGTTCCGTCTGTTGTTTGAGATCAACCAGTCGTGGGACTGGAATGAATACTGGACCAATACCCTGTATCCTGACGATGAACACTATATGACATCCAGCCAGCCAGCCCTGGTATACGAAACCCACATCAACCTCGACAGCGGGGCAACAGAATATGAACTTACCCCCATTGGTCACAGCCACTGGTCAGGCCAGAATGGCAAACTATATCCAGACCTGTATACCATAACCACTGCACTGGACATTGCCGAATCCATTCGCGTGCGGATTCCCCGGAACTAAGAAAACATGCTGGGGAAAATACATATCTTTGGAGAAATAATTTTTCATGAACGATATTGTAACCCGCGAAATACTTGATAAGGTTACCGGACTTCGCCGAAGCTTGCATCAGTATCCCGAACTTTCGGGCCAGGAACGCATGACGGCCGAAAAGATCAAGGATTTTTTGCAGGCACAACGTCCGGATCAGCTCATAGAAGGGCTGGGCGGACATGGCATAGCGGCCGTGTTCGACAGCGGAAACAAAGGACCCACGGTCTTGTTAAGGGCTGACCTGGATGCTTTGCCTATTGATGAAGTGAACAATACTCCTTACCGCAGCCGGCACCAGGGCGTATCACATGCCTGCGGACATGACGGGCACATGGCCATACTGGCGGGACTTTCCATGATTTTGCGTGATCGAAAACCGGGTGCGGGGCGATTGGTCCTGTTGTTTCAGCCCGAAGAGGAAAACGGCCAGGGGGCCGCAAAGGTCATAGATGATAAGCAATATAAAGGGATCTGGCCTGATTATGCTTTTGCACTCCACAACCTTCCGGGCTTTGAAAAGAATACGGTGGTAATCAAAGAGGGCCCTTTTGCGGCTGCGTCCAAAGGCATGATTGTTCGTATGCAGGGCAAATCTTCGCATGCAGCACATCCGGAACAAGGTCTCAGCCCGGTACATATGATGACCGAACTGATTAAGGGGCTGATGCGTTTACCCGGTGAAAACCGTTTGTTTAAGGATTTTGCGCTGTTAACCATTATTCATGCCAGTTTAGGCAACATTGCCTTTGGGACCAATCCGGGAAAAGCCATGGTGATGGCCACATTAAGGACTTTTCTGAATGAGGATATGCAGGTACTGCGTCAGCATGCCGGGGAAATGGTCAAATTAATGGGCAAAAAACATAAGATCCAGGTAAATATAAATGATACGGAAGATTTCCCAGCTACCATCAACGATCCATCTGCCACAGCAATTGTGCAAGACGCTATCAGGAAATCAAAAGCAAGATCCATAACGATCAAAGAACCTTTTCGCTGGTCTGAAGACTTCGGGCATTTCACATCTGCAACAAAAGGGGCTTTGTTCGGCATCGGGTCGGGTAAATTGCATCCCAGCCTGCACAACCATGATTATGATTTTCCTGACGACATTTTGAAAACGGGAATTTCCATGATGTATCATATTGCTGACCAATTAGTAAACACCAACAAAAATGTTTAACACTTCCTTTATCGAGATCAGTAGAAAAGCATACAGGAACAATATCCGTTACCTGAAAAAGATCATAGGGAATGAAGTGGTCTTTTCATCGGTAATCAAAGGAAATGCATATGGTCATGGAATAGAAAACATCCTGCCCCTGGCCGAAGAATCGGGCATTGGCCATTTTTCTGTATTTTCTGCCAATGAGGCACTGGATGCCATTAAAGTGATGTCGCCAGGCAGTCAGCTTATGATTATGGGCTATCTGGACGATGCAGAGATCGAATGGGCGATCAATCACGATATTGAATTTTTTGTATTCGACTGGGGCCGGCTAAACAAAACTATTGAAACAGCCAAAATGCTCCGCAAGAAAGCACGTATGCATATTGAGGTGGAAACAGGCTTTAACAGGACGGGTTTTGAATACAACAGGATGGGTGAACTGGTAAAGTACCTTAAGCGCGAACATGATCATTTTGTTTTTCAGGGTTTATGTACGCATTATGCCGGCGCCGAGAGCCTTTCAAACTATCTGCGTATTAAAAATCAGATCGCGATGTTCAGAAAATTCAATCGTTTTTTCGTTCGTCACGGGCTGAACCCACTGCTTCGCCATACGGCCTGTTCGGCCGCCGCGCTCACCTACCCCGGCACCATCATGGACATGGTGCGTTTTGGGATTGCACAGTATGGTTTTTGGCCAAGCCCGGAAACCCATATGTTTCGCTTCCGGAAAGATACCAGGGATGCGAATCCCCTGCGCAGAATGTTGTCGTGGAAGTCAAGGGTCATGGTGGTCAAGGAAGTGGAAGCCGGCAGTTTTATAGGTTACGGCAGTTCATTTCTTGCCAATAAAAAACTCAGGATCGCCATCATTCCCGTGGGTTATGCCAACGGTTTCAGCCGTGCCCTGAGCAATACCGGCAGGGTACTGATCAGGGGCCGTCGGGTTCCGGTCATTGGCACGGTAACCATGAACACCATGACGGTTAATGTAACAGACATTCCCGGGGTGGAGCGTGGCGACGAGATAGTGATTATCGGCAAACAAAAACGCATGAGCATCAGCATCTCCTCTTTCTGTGAAATGAGTGAACAGCTGAATTACCAATTATTAACAAGGCTGCCGGCAAATATTCCACGTTTTATTGTTAAATAAATAATGAAAAGATGAGCCATTCATTAAAAAGTTTTGCCAGCGATAACAATGCCCCGGTGCATGATGCCATTTTTCAGGCCATGATGGATGCAAACCGGGGCGATGTCATCGGCTATGGTGATGATCTGCATACCCTGGCTGCCGAAAAACGTTTTAAGGAGATTTTTGGAAAATACATCAGGGTGTTTTTTATGCTAACCGGTACTGGGGCCAATGTGGCAGGCCTGTCGCATATCACCCGGCCCTATCATGCTATTGTCTGTTCAGACAAAGCACACCTTGAAAATGACGAATGCGGGGCCCCTGAAAAAATGACAGGATGTAAATTGATACGTTTGCCATCGGAGGATGGCAAAATCCGTCCAGTCCAGATAATTCCTCACCTGGATTCTATTGGTTTTCAGCATCATTCGCAACCAAAGGTTGTTTCAATCACACAGGCAACAGAACTTGGAACGGTATATCAGCCGGATGAAATCAGGGAAATTGCCGGTTTTGCCAGGAAACATAATCTCTACCTGCATATGGACGGTGCGCGCATTGCCAATGCGGCAGCCAGCCTTGACCTCTCCCTGGCTGAAATATCCGGTGCAGCCGGGGTGGATTTATTATCCTTTGGAGGCACAAAAAATGGCGCAATGGCCGCCGAGGCCCTGGTGTTCTTCAACCAGGATCTGGCAGATGAATTTGAATACACACGCAAGCAATCCATGCAATTGATGTCTAAAATGCGCTATATCAGCGCACAATTCAATGCCTTGTTTTCCGGTAATTTATGGATTGAGAACGCGAGGAACGCCAACAATATGGCAAAAATACTTGCCGAAAGAATTGAGGGCATATCATCCATAAAAATTACCCAAAAGGTGGAAACCAATGGAGTATTTGCCATCCTGCCCAAAGAAGCGATAGAAAAATTAAGGCGCAAATACTTTTTTTATACCTGGGATGTGCGAAAAAATGAAGTCAGGTGGATGACATCCTATAATACGACGGAAAAAGATATTGACGGGTTCGTTGAAGCCATCAGGGAAGCTTTGGGGTAATGATGCGGACAATAGCTACAAGGGTTTGCGTGCCCTGAGATAGCGTTCCCTGCCATGGATGTCCTTTTTGATGGAGATCTCCAGATATCCTGCTTGTTCCAATTGTTTTACACACTGACTTCCAAGGGCCTCATTGATCTCAAAATAGGTCCGGCCACCCGGAACCAGCCATTGCATCGCTTTCAAAGAAATAGCCCTGTAAAACAAAAGGGCGTCATCATCCGGTACAAATAAGGCCTTGGCAGGTTCGTGGCTGAGCACTCTGGTGGCCATGCCGGGTTTTTCTGATTCACGGACATATGGCGGATTGCTTACCACAACATCCAGGGACTCCCCCAACACAATATTGATGTCTTCAGACAAAACATCAAAAATGAAAAAGTTTATATATGTATTGTTAATTAATGCATTATGTTTTGCTACTTGAAGTATTTCTTTATTTATATCACAAGCCATGATCTCCTGATCAGGAAATGCAGCTGCCAGGGCGATGGCAATGCAACCGCTTCCGGTGCCCACATCCAGTATGCGGATTTTTCTGTTCGCTTGCCGGATTAGCTCCCAAAGATTTTCTTTCAGCCACAGAACCAAACCCTCTGATTCCTGGCGGGGAATCAAAACGCACGGTTGGACATAGATGAGATGGCTTAAAAAATCAGTAATTCCTGTAATGTATTGAATGGGTTCTCCCTGGTTCAACCGGCGTTGTACCTTTTTCAGGAGAACAATATCTGATTCAGGCAGTCTTTTATCCGCTTGCAGAATGCGTTGGTCGGCTGATAAACCAAAGAACCTGAAAAATACTTCATTGGAGATGGCTTTTTGTTCCCTTTCCCCTGGAGTATCCGATAAACCACTCTTAAACCATTGATATAGGTCAGATATTTTATTACTCTTAAAATCAGACATATATCACTTATAAATGTTTCTCCGCATGGTATGAAGACCTTACCAGAGGTGCGCTTTCAACAAACAAAAAACCCTTTTCCCGGGCAATCTCCCCGTACCGCCTGAAATCATCCGGGTGAATGTATTTCTGCACGGGAAGGTTCTTTCTGGATGGTTGCAGGTACTGGCCAATGGTAAGCACCTGGCAGTTTACTTTTCGCAAATCATCCATGGTTTCAAGGATCTCACCTTCTGTTTCGCCAAGGCCAAGCATGATGCCGGATTTTGTCCTGATATGGCTGTGACAGGCAATATATTCCAGTACGCCCAGGCTTCTTTCATAGCTGGCATATACCCGAGCGGCCCTGGTCAGGTTTCTGACCGTTTCAAGGTTGTGGCTGATGACTTCCGGCCCTGCATCCATTAGGGTATTGATGGATTTTTCACTGCCTTGAAAATCAGGTATGAGGGCCTCAATGCTTGTACCGGGTGCCTTTTTTTTGATGGCCAGGATGGTTTGTGCCCAATGTGCTGAACCCCCGTCGGGCAGATCATCACGGTCTACGCTCGTGATCACGCAGTGCTTCACTCCTGTCGACAAGACAGCATTGGCCACTTCTTCCGGCTCAGTTGCTTCCGGAGCATTGGGTTTACCCGTTTTTACATTGCAGAAGCGGCAGCTGCGTGTACAGATATTGCCGAGGATCATGAAAGTGGCTGTATCATGGCTCCAGCACTCCCCCTTATTGGGGCATGCGCCGCTTTCACAAATGGTATGCAAGCCACCGGCATTCAGCCTGGTTTTCATCTGGCTGTAATCATGCGCCCTGGTCAATTGTGTGCGCAACCATTCGGGTTTTCGCAGGTATGTTTGTTTGTGGGTTTTCAAATCTTTCTTGTATCAGGGTTATGAGTTATCCGGCTGCAGCACAAAATTAAGGCTTTTTAAGCTTGTTAAATAAAAAAACCATTTCGCCCGGTAAACACGAAATGGTTTTTGCAGCTTTAGGAAATCTTACGGTTCGCTTTTTTAATTGCTTACAAGTAGAATGGGCTCCCCTTTATTGCTGTGAAGCACTTCCAGGGCTTTTGCGTAACCCAGGATATTGCCAATGATGTGTTTTCCGGGGAGGTCCATATGTTCAGCGTCTGACTCGGATGACACGGTCTTTTCATTGGTAAGTGCCTGTGCCATGTCCTTCGGATTGGAAGACATCCGGCTTTTCAGGTAACGCACATACTTGATGATTTCCTTTTCATTGGTAGCGGATTGTTTCATAGGCTGTTATTTGGATGCATAAAATTTACTGTAAAACGGCTTGCATGGTCATATTATTTTATCAGATATAAAAAATCTTTGTATTCCGCCTGTCTGGCTATATGGCAATAAATAAATGTTTGTATTTTTGTTTTTTTGTCAGGCCATAATTCTCCGTCTATGAACTTACATGAATACCAGGGTAAACAATTGTTGATGCGTTACAAAGTACCGGTTGCCATGGGTATACTGGTTGAAAACCCCAAAGAGGCCATTGCGGCAGCAGAAAAGATCACCGAGGCCACTGGCATCAGATTATGGGCTGTTAAAGCCCAGGTCCATGCCGGTGGACGTGGTAAAGGTGGTGGGGTAAAAATTGCCAAAAGCTTCTCAGAGGTTGAGGCCTATGCCTCCGAAATCATTGGTATGCGCCTGGTAACTCCCCAGACATCGGCCCGGGGAAAACTGGTAAGAAAGGTACTTGTGGAACAAGGCATATATTATCCGGGAGAAAGCGAACCAGCCGAGTTTTATATGAGCATCCTGCTCAATCGCGAAAACTCAAGGAATATGATTGTTTACTCCCCCCGTGGCGGGATGAATATCGAAGAAGTGGCCGAAGAAACCCCCGACAAGATCTTTACCGAGGAAATTGATCCGATAGCCGGGATTCAGCCCTTTCAGAGCAGGCGCATTGCCTTTAACCTGGGCCTGAAAGGTGAGGCATTTAAAAACATGCTGCAATTTGTGCCAAAACTGGTCAGGGCCTACCTGGAGAACGACGCAACCCTCATTGAGATCAACCCCCTGTTCAAAACTTCCGACAACAAGATATTGGTGGTGGATACCAAGATGACCATTGATGATAATGCCTTGTTCCGGCATCCGGACATTGTGGAGATGCGTGACATTCATGAAGAGGACCCCATGGAAGTGGAAGCCGGGAAATATGACCTGAACTATGTAAAACTCGATGGTAACGTGGGTTGTATGGTAAATGGCGCCGGGTTGGCCATGGCCACCATGGATATCATTAAGCTCAGCGGCGGGGAACCCGCAAATTTTCTTGACGTGGGCGGCTCGGCCAGTGCAAAAAGGGTCGAAGAGGCATTCCGCATCATCCTAAGGGATGCCAATGTAAGGGTTATCCTGATCAATATTTTTGGCGGTATTGTCCGTTGCGACAGGGTGGCCAGGGGCATTGTAGATGCCTGCAAAAACATCGGGGAGATCAGCATCCCCATAATTGTCAGGCTGCAGGGAACAAATGCTGAAGAAGCCAAACAGATTATCGATTCTTCCGGTCTTAAAGTCCAATCGGCCATACTGCTAAAAGATGCTGCTGACAGGGTAACCCGGGCCATTGCTTGAATCCTTGTATTATTAACAAATTGAATTATTTATTAACAATGCCGCCTGGCTTTGCAGTCCTTGCATTTTCTTCGTAAATTAGCATCAATATTATGAACCGACACAATTATATTCACCAAAACACAACAAATCATGAAAAATTATTTACTTAAATGCACAACTTCTTTGATGGCGCTGATGCTGTTGTTTTCGCTTGGCAGCCTGGCCAATGATGGCCATAAGGATGTGGTTGAGGTAGCCAACATCCTTGAACTGCGAGAGCAGGCAGTGGGTGATGGTACTGTTTACCTGATCACCGGTGAGGTTATTATTACACACCTGCAGCAAGCGTACCGTGGACAGATCTATATTCAGGATGATTCTGGTGCTGTTATGATTGATGACCCCAATAATGTCATTGAAACGCCCTACGAATTATATGATGGCATTACAAATCTCAGTGGAACACTGTCCGTTTTTCAGAACATGCTGCAACTAACTCCCGTGGAAGATCCGGGCGAGCCCAGCAGCCATGACAATGAAATAGTACCGCTGGAGTTGACACTTGAGGATCTCACTGAAGACCATCAGGCCATGTTGGTTTCACTGAAGGATGTTTCTTTTGACGAAGACAATCCGGAAACCTTCACCCATAATGAATCATATTACATATTCGATGATACCGGCGACGGGGAGATCCGCACTCCTAATTCCGTGGGATTGCTGGATTATTTTGGAGCCCAGGTTCCCGACACACCCATAGATATTATCGCCGTTGTACATCAACGCTTTGAAGTTAGCAGGATACAGCCCCGTTCGCTCGCCGACATGGGGTATACCGACATGCACAATATCGCCGCCCTGCGTAACCAGGAACCGGATGGCGAAACGATATATACCCTAGTCAGTGAAGCCATATTGACGTACCAGGAAGATTGGCGAAACAGCAAATATATTGAAGATGAAACGGCGGGTATCCTGATAGATGATTTTCCCGGGATAATTACCACGCAATACGATATTTATGATGGCATCACAGGCATACAGGGAACCTTGAGCGTATTTGGAAATATGTTGCAGTTTGTCCCGCAGGAAGACCCTGGTGCGGCCACATCAAGCAACAATGTGATTGAACCATTGGTTATTACAATGGAGGAATTTGTGAATAATTTCATGGACTACCAGGCGCGACT
>PXAA01000043.1 GCA_003567205.1 Bacteroidales bacterium | reverse complement strand
TTAGACCTTTAGACCTTTAGACCTTTAGACCTTTAGACCTTTAGACCTTTAGACCTTTAGACCTTTAGACCTTTAGACCTTTAGACCTTTAGACCTTTAGACCTTTAGACCTTTAGACCTTCGACCCTTCAACCTTTTTCGTATATTTACAAAACGGTTTACCACACCCCAGAGTTACACCTCCATGGGAAAAATACTGATAATAGACGACGACACCTTCATCTGTAAGCAGCTTGAGGATTATCTGCAGAAGCATGGCTATGATGTGGTGACTGCCTTTACGGCCAACCATGGCATGAAGGCCCTGAAAAAGGGCAATATTGATTTTGTGTTGTGCGACAACAGGTTGCCGGATGCTGATGGGATGGAATTGTTTGCCCGGATAAAAAAAACAGAACCCCTGGTGCTTGTGGTATTTATGACGGCTTACGCCGATGTGCGCACGGCCGTGCAAATGATCAGGGCCGGGGCATTTGATTATATCACCAAACCGTTTCTTCCGGAAGAGATCCTGAAACTGATCAACAAGGGATTAAGCCTGGCTATGGAAAACCAGGCTGTGTTTGAACGGCGTTTTGTGACCGGGAAAGGGGACGCCATTCAAAATGTGATGAACCATATAAAAATGGTTGCACCAACCAACCTCAGTGTGCTCATTGAAGGAGAAACCGGATCGGGCAAGGAATTCATTGCCCGTGCCATTCACTACAGAAGCAAGCGGAAAGACAAACCTTTTGTAGCGCTTGACTGCGGTGCCTTGCCCGGGGAGCTGGCCAACAGCGAACTGTTCGGACATGTAAAAGGGGCCTTTACCGGGGCCATCAAAGACAAGGCCGGTTGTTTCGAGGCCGCCAGGGGGGGCACCCTCTTTCTGGACGAAATCGGGAACCTGACGTACGAAAACCAGGTAAAAATGTTGCGCACCCTGCAGGAGAAAACCATAAGCCGGTTGGGCGACAACACGCGGATCAAGGCTGATGTACGCATCATAACCGCCACCAACGAAGACCTGATGGATGATGTGCGGGCCAGGAACTTTCGTGAAGACCTTTACCATCGCATCAATGGGTTTAAGATCTCTCTGCCTCCGTTAAGGGAGCGCAAAGAAGACATGTTTGAATTTGCACAACGTTTCCTGGAAAATGCCAATGCCGATTTTGGAAAAAATGTCGGCGGATTTGACGGCGACGTACAAAAGATTTTTCTCGCCTATTCCTGGCCGGGCAATATCCGTGAACTGGAAAATGTGTTGAATCGCTGTGTGTTGTTGGCACAAGGGGATATGGTCACTGCCGACACCCTTCCGGATGAAATCCGTCATCCTGCGGAAGAAAATAGTACACAACCAGCGGATGCAGCCGGCAACCGGCCGCTTACATTAAAGCAGGCCGCAATGGCCGCAGAACGTGAAGCCATCCTTGTTGCCCTGAAAAAAACGGGGTATAACAAATCCAAAACCGCCCAATTGCTGAAAGTGGACCGAAAAACCCTCTATAACAAGTTGCGTGAATACAGCATACACGCGTGATTACACGTTCCACACAAGCTAGTAGCGCAGTGTAGCCAGAATGCGTGATCCGTTTTCCGGCATCTCTTCTTTTTCGAGCAGATAAACCCTGGCACCCTGGAGAAAGGCCGACTTTGCCGCCCAATCCATCAGGCAATGATTTTCTAAGGTTTTTTCATTCTGCACCCGGATGTCATCCTTGTCCTTGTCAAAAACCCCCCACAGATGCTGGTTTTTTTCAATGAACAGGGTATCTACGCGGCCTTCTTTTGTTGCGTGCATGATGTCGACAATTATGGAGGTGGTGCGTCCTTTGCTGGAAAGGAAACGATAATGGTTCAAGGCGTTCTTTCGGTGCTTTTGAAAGCCGTCCTTTAACAGTTGCCAGGCCTGATGGTGCAAATCGTGCATGTGGGATTCGTCCGGATTGCCTGGTATGTTTTTTGGGTAAACGTTCCCGTAGGTATTGACACTACGGTATAAGGGGAAAATATAATCCACACAGGCAATGACCAGGGGTGCCCCGTAGCCCTGCAAAACATCGTTCAGGCTACGGTCCACCTCACGCAAGTGCTTGACAATTTCATCCTTTTTAAAATCTTTGCTGCCTCCCTGGCCGTGATACAATCCACGATCGCCCCCGCTTTGACCCTTCCTGAACTGAAGGGATTTTTGTTCATAATCGCTTCCTACCGTATCGTGCAGACTTTGGGGAACCAGGTCTTCGATGCCGATCTCCATCACATGGTCGCGCGTTCCCTCAAACAACCGCACCTTATTAAGACTCAGCGCGAGAATAAAAAAGCGGCCGTCGCCATTAAAGACAGGCATAAGCGGTAACAGGTAAAAATGGGTGCTCACCCCGGCATAGTCTTTAAAGCGGATGGGGAAAGTAGAATAGGCAAATTTGCCGGGACTCAAAAATACAGCCAGGCCATCGGACAAATGTCGCCATATTTCCGTATCGTTTTGCAGCATCTCCAATGGCCTGGTGAACTCAATGATCTGCCTGCCCTGCATTCCTTGTTCCTGAAGCTTATTCTTGACCTCATGGATATGGTTTTTGAATCGTATCTGCGCCTTTTTGTTATCGCCGGCGCGCTCTGTCGGAATATAAATGGAAATGCAGGGCCTTTGACGTACCTCTGCCAGTTCTTTAAAAATTTTTCGGGTCATTAAAGGCATAGTCCAGTGTCATTAAAAAACTACATAGCGGGTTTTGGCGGAATATCTTCAATGGTCGGTTTTATCAAAACCGCCTGCTTTATGGCTTCTGAAAAGTCATACAAATCCGGGGGTGTTCTCGAAGTGATCAGGTTGTTGTAAATAACCACCGACTCGTCCAGGTAATTGACCCCGGCCTCTTCAAGTTCTTCCCGGATGCCGCCGAATCCTGTAGCATCAACACCTTCCATAACGCCAGCCGTGATCAGTACCTGCGGTCCATGGCAGATGGCAGCCACTGTTTTACCTGAATTGAAAAAGGCGCGGACAAAATCCACCCCCGCTTCGTTTTCGCGTAAGCGCGCAGGTGCCTGCCCTCCCGGCAAGATCAGTGCATCGAAATGATCAACATCAACGTCTTCGATCGATTTTTGGATCATAATGGTGAAATCGCTGTTGTAAGCGGTTACCAAACCGGTTTCAGGACCGATCACCATCATATACGCCCCGCGGTTTGTCAGATACCCCATGGGCATATAAGCTTCTCCATCGTGAAAGCCTTCATCGACCAAAACAGCAATTTTCGTTTTGTCAACCACATCGGGCTTATGCCGCACCTCTGGCTGACATGCGCTTAGAAAAATAAATAGTCCCATAATAAGAATCATTAATTTTTTCATTGTTTTTGGTTTTAGCGGTTAAACAATCATTGTCTATGTAAATATAAAATCTGTGCCAAAAGCCCGTAACCGACCCCGGTTAAACCAGGGATCTTGATATACAGCCGGTTGTGATAACACCCGCAGGACCATTAAATAAACATTTTAGGGCAATGACTGCAACAACATGTGGCAACTGTTCCACATTTGACCTTCTGGATTTTCGGCCTTACCTGGTTTTCGGCCCTTTACCGCCATCCCGCCCGCCCCGGTTTTTCGCCTTTCGACCTTTCGACCCTTGGACCTTTCGACATTTAGACATTTCGACCTTTGGACATTTCGACCTTTGGACCCTTGGACCTTTGGACCTTTC
>PXAA01000072.1 GCA_003567205.1 Bacteroidales bacterium | reverse complement strand
AGGAATGACACCAGGGACGTACAAGCCACAACAGCGGAATGCATCAGGGCTTTTGAGGCAGGGGCCGACATGATGCGGATCAGCGTGCCTGACCATGCATCGGTAAAAGGCCTCAGGCAGATCAAACTAAAGCTCAAACAGTCAGGATTTTTACAACCCCTGATAGCAGACATCCATTACCATCCGGAGCTGGCTCTCAGGGCCGCCAGGATTGCCGGAAAAATAAGGATTAATCCGGGAAATTTTGGCAGCGCCCAGACCAGAGAGCCTGATGAATCTGCCTGCCATCACCCGGCCAGTTGGAAAGAAACCCTTCATCAAAACCTTAGGCCATTAACTGATATATGCAAGGAACATGACACGGCCATTCGTATAGGCATAAACTACGGATCCCTGCCGTTATACATACTGAAGCAACACGGACAATCGAATGAGGCAATGGTGGAAACAGGTATCGAATATTTAAAGATCCTGGAATCCCTTGGATTTTTCAAAACCATTATATCATTAAAAACCAGCAGCCCAAAAAGCATGGTTATGGCGTGCCGGATGATGGCATCGCGCATGCTGACCGAGAGCATGTCCTACCCCATGCATATTGGTGTCACTGAGGCAGGAATTGGCATCAGCGGACGGGTTAAGTCCGCTTTGGGAATCTTGTCTTTGCTCCACTCAGGCATTGGCGATACCATACGAGTCAGTCTGACCGAAACACCGGAAAAGGAGATTGAATTCGCCAAGCGGTTAAAAGCATTAGCCGCCATGGAAAACAAACAAAGCCACGAACTCGCAGGCTTGTCCGGCACCACTCTAACCATTCATTCCGAAGCAAGCGAAACAGATAATCTTATTGCAGATGCTGTAAATCAGTATGTTCAGTTCGGAGAGAAAGAAATGGTCCGGGAAATCATTATTGATGCACCCCAGGTGCTGGAACAAAATGTAGCGCTGGAAACAGCGGTTCAACTCACACAGGCGGCAGGAATTTATGCTTGCGAAACGGAATTCATCAGTTGCCCGGCCTGCGCCCGTGTCAGCATGGATATGGAACAGATTACAAAAGAGGTCAAAAAACGCCTTTCGGGACGCCCGGGACTTAAAATCGCCATCATGGGCTGTATGGTAAACGGGCCAGGCGAAATGGCCGATGCTGATTACGGACTGATCTGCACCCGGTCTGGCTTGTTGCATCTTTACAAAGGAAAGCAACGCTTGAAGAAGAAGCTTGCTCAAAAAGCAGCCATTAAACTATTGGAACAACTGGTCGAAGACCCTGTTGCAGATATTTAAAAGGTCGTATATTTGCTGATCAAACCCTACAGAATTCTCAAACTATGAATATTCTAATTGCAGGCGATAGTGAGGTGGCTCTGCACCTTGCAGAATTGCTTTCAGGAGAGAACCATGATGTAACCCTGGTTGCTCCCGATAAGGATTTTCTGAAGCTGATAGAATCTCATTCTGATCTGCTGACCATGGTTGGTGACTCCACTTCGATGCAGGTGTTGAAAAATGCCGGTGTGCGACGCACAGAGCTGGTGATTAGCGCCCATAAAGATGGCCGGTTGAATTTGCTGACAGCTATACTTGCCAAAAAAATGGGCGCAAAAAAGTGTATTGCCAAGGTCAATGAACCTGAGTACATTACCAAAAAATGCAAAAGCCTGTTTAAGGAATTGGGCATCGACTACCTTGTTTCACCCGAGAAGATTGCTGCTTATGAGATCGCCAATCTGCTGACCAATACTGCAGCCGCCGAGATCTTTGATTTTTCCGAAGATAAATTGTCGCTAATGCTTGTAAAGCTTGAGAACCAGGCACCGGTTTTAGGAAAAACCCTCCGTGAAATTGCCAAAGAATACGAACAATTAAACTTTCGTGCCGTTTCCATCCATCGTCGTGCCAAAACAATAATCCCCAAAGGGGAAGACATATTCCAGGAAAATGACCTGGCTTATGTAATTACCAAACCCAAAGGCATTGACCATTTGCTGGAACTGAGCGGGAAAAAACGATTCGACATCAATAATCTTATGATCGTCGGGGGCGGTGCCGTAGGTAGCCAGGCAGCCGCAGCGTTGGAGAAAAAATTCAATGTGAAGTTGTTTGAAATGGATACCGAAAGAGCCAATGAGTTATCTGACACCTTGCATTCTACCCTGGTAATTAACGGTGATGCAAGAAATATCAGTTTGCTTGAAAGTGAAAGCGTAGGATCCATGGATGCCTTTGTGGCGGTAACCAATAATTCGGAGACCAATATTCTCACCTGTCTGCTGGCCAAACGTTTTGGGGTAAAGAAAACCATTGCCCTGGTAGAGAACATCGACTTTATAGAGATCTCCCAGGGCGTGGGGATTGACACCATCATCAATAAAAAGCTGGCCACCGCCAGTTACATCATTCGCTTCACCATGACAGCCGATGTAATATCCACCAAATGCCTGACCAGTGTTGATGCAGAAGTATTTGAGTTCCTGGCACATGAAGGTTCGCCAATTACCAAAAAGCTCATCCGGAAGCTGAATTTCCCGAAGCAAGCCATTATTGGCGGAGTGATCCGTGATAACGAAGGATATATTGCCCAGGGTGACATGCAAATACAGCCTGGCGACAAAGTGGTGGTATTTGCGCTGCCCGAAGCATTTCACGGAGTGGATAAGATGTTTAAAAGCAAGTCGTAACACGTGGCTGGCAAACCTACATTAAACGGGAAACTAATTCTCAAGTTCAATGGCATCCTCATCATGATGCTCTCCGGTTTCATGTTGCTGTCTGCATCATGGTCCGTCTATTATCAGGAAACCGATGCGCTGCGGGCCCTGCTGTTTTCAGGTATTATTACCTTCCTGGCAGGGTTTGCTGCTTTTTTTTCTACCAGGAAACACGATCACCGGAACATTGGAAAAAAAGAAGGTTACCTGATCGTAACCCTCATTTATCTGAGCATTTCTTTTTTTGGGGCCCTGCCTTTTTACCTTTCTGGATACATACCAAACTTTTCAGATGCATTTTTTGAGTCCACCTCCGGCATTACAACCACTGGCGCAACCATATTGGTTGATATAGAATCCCTTCCCAAGGGACTTTTATTCTGGCGCAGCATGACACACTGGCTGGGAGGCATGGGTATTATTGTACTCACCTTGGCCATACTACCCATCCTGGGAGTTGGCGGCATGCAGCTTTTTGTGGCAGAAGTTCCCGGGACCACTCCCAGCAGGCTACATCCCAGGATCACCCAGACCGCGAAAAGGTTATGGGGTATTTATGCAGGCCTTACTGTGATCCTGACTGTATTACTCATGGCGGGAGGCATGAATTTATTTCATAGCATCAACCACGCTTTCAGTACAGTAGCCACTGGCGGTTTTTCCACACAAAACAACAGCATAGCCGGCTATTCTGCTTACATACAATATGTTATTGTTTTGTTTATGATACTGGGCGCCACCAGTTTTTCCCTGCATTATTTTGTTCTGAAAGGACAGTTTAACAAAGTGTTGAACAATGAAGAATTTTTGTTTTTTCTGAAGCTGATGGGCGTGTTTACGCTGCTGTTTTTTGGCTTGCTCATGGCGGTCAACCAGTCAGGTTTTGAATACACATTCAGAAAAAGTCTGTTCCAGGTTGTATCGATTGTTACAACTACTGGCTTTACAACAACGGACTATATGGAATGGTCTGATTTTCTATGGTTTTTCCTGTTCTT
>PXAA01000063.1 GCA_003567205.1 Bacteroidales bacterium | reverse complement strand
GTTTTACTGGGAAATTATTTGTTGACAAACGCCTTGCTGAAAAGAATATGCTTGCAGATGAATTTTTTGGCGAAGTAATCTATTCATTATCCCATGATATATCCATTCAAATGGTATCCAGTAACATTATTGGCGGGGCAGCGGTTAACGGTTTAATTTTTGAATACATGCGCCGTTATCAGCCGGACCTGGTGGCAGATATACGAATTATCGAATATACTGAACCGGGTGGCATTCCCCCGGTTGTGAATTCTTTGCTGATGCCCCGGGCACTTCGTTCGGATATCCAGGATTTTTTTCTGAACATGCATAAGCAAGCATCTACCAAAAACATACTGGATAATTTGCAGATCGATCGGTTTGTTATTTCCGGCGATACCTTATACGATGGATTAAGAGATATTATTGAAGTATTAAATCAATGAACAGGGTCAGGTTGTCGTTGTTTACAAAATTTGCCCTGGGCATCAGCCTTACGGTGATCATTTTTGGTGTTCTCAACGCAGTTATCGTAAGGCATTCGGTAAGCAGGTCATTACACGATGAATTTGAAAAACGTGGCTACTTTATATCGAGGGCCCTGGCCGAACAGTCGGTGGCTTATATTCTTTCTAATGACCCTGCCGGACTGCACATGCTCATCAACGAGATCATGGCCATTGATCCGACCATACAATATGCATTTATTGTGGACGGGCAGGGAGAGGTGTTGGCACATTCTTTTAGGGAATATGTGCCAGGTAGCTTGTTAATGCTGAATAACCCACCGGCCGATGATCTTCATGGCATGATCGTGGTAAGGGACAAAAATGATCCCCAACAGATTATCCGTGATTTCTCCATGGCCACTATGAGCAAAAACATGGGGATTGCCAGGGTGGGTATACTCGAAAAGGAGATCCACGATCAGGTGGCCCAAACCATTACCTCTTTATGGCTGATGGTTGCTTTTTTCCTTGTGCTTGGAATTTTGGCCGCCCTTTTCTTTTCTTATACCATTGCAACACCACTGAAAGTGCTTAGCAGGCAATCGGCTATAATAGACATCCAAAACATCCAAGCCGGCCTGGATGATATAAGCCGTAGTGTTGAGAAGCCATACTTCAGGTTACGGCGGCTATTCGGGTTTGCAGACGAGATCGATGTTCTATATGAGAACTACACCGAAATGCTTCAGCGTTTAGAACAGGCTTATCATGACATGAACAACCTGCAAAAAAGCTTGTTACAATCTGAGAAGCTTGCGTCTATAGGTACCCTGACGGCAGGTATTGCACATGAAATAAATAACCCCCTGGCCGGCATTGGGATCAGCCTGAAGCGGATTGAAAAAAATCCAGACAATGCACAACAGATTATCAAATACACGGCAATGATGCAGGAAGCCTTAACCAGGATTGAACAGGTAATTAAAGACCTGCTTGCCTTCAGCCGCAAAGAAGAACTTGTTTTCGAAACAGTTAATGCCATGCAATTGATACACAAAACGGTAAAGCTTGCACAATACCGGGTAAAGAAGGAGAATATTCATTTTATCATAAATGATTCCCATGCTGACATAAAACTATATGTTTCTAAAAACCGTATTGAACAGGTTTTTTTGAACCTAATTATCAATGCCATTGATGCCATCAGTGAAAAAATGAACTATCAGCCTGATTTAAAAGGGGAAATATGCATTGATTTAAAAGGAAGTACGGACCATGTGATTGTGGTGTTTTCTGACAACGGAACGGGTATTGCACCCGGGGAGGTAAGTAAACTGTTTGATCCGTTCTATACCACCAAAGATGTTGGAGAAGGCACAGGACTTGGACTTACAGTATCTTACCAGATCGTAAGAGATCATGGCGGCGAAATTCGTGTGGAAAGCGAACCGGGTAAAGGAAGCCGCTTTTTTGTATTGATACCAAAAAATAAATAAGTATGCACATCCTTGTTGTTGACGACGAAAGAATTATCAGGGTTACCACGGCCGACGAACTGCGTGATGCCGAACATTATGTCCATGAATTCTCATCTGCCAAAGCCGCCCTTCAGTACATGAAAGAAAACGGGCCTGATGTGGATGTGTTGCTGACAGATATCAAAATGCCCGATATGGACGGACTGAGTCTGACAAAATGGATCAAGGAGCATTATCCTGATATCCATGTGTTGTTTATGACTGCCCATGCAACGGTTGATAATGCTGTAGAAGCCATGAAACTGGGGGCCTATGATTATTTACAAAAACCCTTTAAAATAGAGGAACTGCTGCTGACATTGTCTCGCATCGGGGAGCTGAAAAATGTGAAAGAAGAAAACCGCCGGCTGCGGGGCCAGGTAAGCCAGCAGTATGATTTATCGGCTTTTGTAGGGCAGGGCGAGGAAATTTCCAAAATTTTTGAACTGATAGAACTCATTGCCGCTAAAAACACTACTATACTGATCACTGGTGAAACCGGTACCGGCAAAGAATTGCTTACCAATGTCATTCACCACAACAGCCTTCGCCGGAAAGGTCCGTTTATAAAAGTAAGTTGCGCCATTCTTTCGAGGGAAATATTTGAAAGTGAGCTATTTGGTCATGTAAAAGGTGCTTTTACCGGGGCCGAATCGGCAAAAACCGGCCGTTTTGAGATGGCCCATGAGGGGACTTTGTACCTGGATGATATTGATGACATCCCATT
Source organism: Bacteroidales bacterium (assembly GCA_003567205.1). Lineage (GTDB taxonomy): Bacteria > Bacteroidota > Bacteroidia > Bacteroidales > UBA7960 > PUPG01. The sequence goes on along the minus strand of PXAA01000063.1, from coordinate 1,050 downwards.
TGACTTGCAGGTGAAACTTCTGAGGGCTCTTGAGGAAGGCGAGATCGAAAGGGTAGGTGCGGGCGAAACCATTAAAATCAATGTTCGTGTGATTGCTTCTACAAAAAAAGACCTGCAGCAATTGGTGGCAGATGGAAAATTCCGTGAAGACTTGTTTTACCGGTTCAATGTATTTCCTATTCGCATACCCCCGTTGCGTGAGCGCCCGCACGATATAGCACTGCTGGCAAAACATTTTCTACGAGAGTTTTCGGCCGGCGGAAAAGCAGAGATCCATGAAGAGGTATTGGAGATCATGAAACAATATGCATTTCCAGGTAATGTCAGGGAGTTAAAAAATTTGATGGAAAGAATGGTGATCCTGGCAGATGGGGGTGTTATAGGGAAACATATGTTGCCCATGGAGGTGCGCTTCCCAGGTAAACCACATACGTGTTTCTATTTTGAGAACAAACCTCTGGACCAAATCATCCGCGAAGTGGAAGAAAACGCCATTCGCGATGCGCTCTTGCGATCAGGAGGCAACAAAGCCAAAGCGGCGAAGATATTATCCGTACCGGCCTCTACGCTGAAGTCCCGCATCGATAAACTCAAGCTGAAAACATAAAAACCCGGCGAAATATCGCCTGAATCGACGGTTTTTCGTCGATTTTTATTCAGGTCAAAGGCTCCGTAAATAAAAACTGCGGAGCCTTTTTTATTGACATACAGTGTTTTAAAGCCAAGCTGCCAAAATCCATATAAATTTGGCAAGTGATTTGATAACTATATATCGACATAACAAAATACATAAAAAATTAACAGACATGAATGCTTTAATGAAACATCTGGTCTTTGTCGTAATTATAGTAATGCCTTTTTTGGGGGTTTCACAAATTACCTATGAAATAAAATCGCATGAAATTATCATAGAAGGTACTTCCAATTTACAATCCTGGACAGCAGAGGTAGAAGAAGCCAGTGGGAATTTTGAAATCAGTTTTGAGGACGGTAAAATTGACGGCATAAACAATGTTAGTGTTCGTGTTGATGCAACGTCTATTAAGGGAT
>PXAA01000048.1 GCA_003567205.1 Bacteroidales bacterium | reverse complement strand
TATTTTTCATAATTAAAGAAGAATTAACTTTGCAGCGCATCTCATGAACCCTATCCCATGACTGATCTGATATACGAAGGTTATTTTGCCCTTTTTTTGATCATCACACTGGGCATTTTGCTGGGGAATGTTAAGTTTAAAGGATTTTCCCTGGATTTATCTGCGGTTGTTTTTGTTGCCCTCATCATGGGACATTACGGCATCATGGTTCCCGAAGCATTTCAAACCATTGGCCTGGTCTTTTTCATTTTTACAATCGGCATACAGGCTGGTCCCGGTTTTTTTGACGCATTCAAAAAAACCGGGCGGCAGTTTCTGAGTGTTTGCCTTTTGCTTGTGGGCACTGCAGCTTTACTGAGTTTTACCACAAGCCGCGTATTCGGATTGGACCCACTGTTGGGTGTGGGAATTTTTAATGGTGCCCTCACCAGCACATCGGGTTTGGCTGCAGCCATTGACATATCAGGTTCTACCCTTCCCTCCATAGGATACGGCGTGGTTTATCCTGCAGGGGCCATTATGGCCATATTGACCATTCACCTCTTACCGGTAGTACTGCGAATTGACATGAAAAAGGAAGAAAAGCAATACCTGGACAGATCAAAGGAGGAGCATCCAAAAGTCAGCGCACAACACGTTGTGGTAGAAAACAAAAACATCCACGGGAAAACAATTCGTGAGCTTGGGGTGGGCACCATGACCCAGGCGATCATCAGCCGTATCAAACACGAAAATGAAATATATACCCCCGGCGAAAAAACCCGTTTGTACCTGGGCGACATTTTAAAAATAGTCGGCACCGACAAGGCCCTGGAAAAAGCCGAATTGATGATCGGCCCGCGAACCGATAAAAAAATACCCCACGCCGCCGGATACAAAATCAACTGGTTGTTGGTCACCAATAAAGAGGTCATTAACAAAAGCCTGAGCGAGTTGAACCTGACGGCCTATTACAATGCCACCATAACACGGATACGCCGCAGCGGCATTGACATTTCTCCCCGGGGCAACAGCAGCCTGCGCTTTGGCGACAAGGTACTGATTGCTTCAGATAATGAGAATATGTCAAAGGTCATGCAACTGCTTGGCAACAATGAAAAACGGCTCAGTGAAACCAATTTTTTACCCATCAGCCTGGGTATTATTATCGGTGTATTGCTTGGAGCCATCAGCTTTCCCTTTTTCGGCCTGTTCGAGTTCAGCCTGGGAACAACCGGCGGTGTACTGATCGCCGCACTCATTCTGAGCAAGCTTGGAAAAACAGGGCCGGTGATCTGGAATATGTCAGGAGGCGCCAACAACCTGCTTCGAAAGCTTGGCTTGCTGATGTTCCTGGCCACTGTGGGTACCCATGCCGGTGCACATATTGCGGATGCCCTTGTGGAATACGGATGGGCCCTACTTTATACGGGATTGCTGATTACCACCATCCCCATGATGCTCACCGCAGTGGTCGGCTATTTTGTGCTGCATATAAATTTTGCCACCTTACTGGGTGTGATTGCCGGCAGTATGACCAGTACCCCGGGCCTGGCCGCTGCCGACGTCAAAACGGATACCGATGCCGCCTCCCTCGGTTATGCCACCGTATACCCCCTGGCACTGGTGCTAATGATCGTTTTCTCCAAGATCCTCAGTGTGATTTAGCATAGGTCAGCGTAAACCTTGTTATAAAAAAATAACCTTGTCAACCTGTTATTCATTCCTGAAATATTCCACCTCTTCTTTACGTGATAGCTTCAACACCCTGCTGTAACCATATGGCTCTGCTGCTTCGCCGGTCAGCACTTTGATGTGTCCGATCTCTTCAAGCGGTATCAGTTCAATTAATTCATCACCCAGGTTTTCCGAGATGGTGTATCGTTCATCATCAAAAATGATTAAATATGCTGATGCCTGATCAGGTCCGGGTTCACCGGCTGCTTCATCCTGACTGAGCCGGAATCTTATGGGCATATTAAACTGCACTCGAACATCCTCACCCCTTTGCCGGCCGGGTATCCACCTGGGCATCGCCTTGACCACACGAACAGCTTCTTCGTCTAAACCGCTGCCAACACCACGTAAAACCTCCACGTTACTCACACTGCCGTCTTGCTCAATCACAAAACTGACAAATACGGTACCCTGGATGCCTGCCTGTCTGGCCGCCTGAGGATATTCCAGGTTATCCATCATGAACTGTTGCCGGGCACTTTCTCCTCCGGGAAACTGAGGTTGCTCTTCCACCACCGTAAAGATGACATCCTGTTCATATTCATCAGAAACCGTCGCGGCTTCTTCCACTTCAACGGCAGTTTCGGGCCGGGGACCGCACGATTGCACAAGCCAAATGATGGAAAATAATGGCAGGATTATCAGCATGCTCAGGATGGCGCTGATACGATTTTTCCGGATTGTTTTGTTCATCATCATGATTCTTTTTTTTAAGGGTGAATAGTTAAAGGGATTGGCTATAGGGAAACGCAAACCAGACAAAGACATATCCAGCAGCAATTTCTGATAAGCTTTTTTGTCATTGTACTGTTCAAGCACAAAACGATCGGCCTCATATTCGTGCATCATCTTTAATTCACGGCGCAAATACCAAATGGCCGGATGAAACCAGAATAATACGGTCAGCACTTCCATAAAAACCAGGTCGATAGAGTGCTGTTTCTGGATATGGGCCTTTTCGTGTATCAGTATTGTGTGCAAATGTTCGTCGGAAAGCATATTTTCGGGCACAAAAACAAAACCAAAGAATGAGAAAGGGGAACTCTGCTTTTTAAGAGTCAGTATAGTACATCCGCTCCGATGAAGTTGTTGGCTGAAGCGGATCCGGGCCAAAAGGAAAAGAATACTGCCCAGTATACGCAGGAAGAGAATCAGTGAAATGCCCAAACTTGTATACACCAAAATACCTCGGGTACTGATGGCCTGGTATAGTTCCTGGCGGGTATATTCCAGTCCGGAAGAAGTTCCGACAACGACTTCAGGCAACAAGTATGATGCTATTGATCCCACACCCGCATTGCTTTGCGACGAAGACAGTACAAAAGCGCCAAGCAATACAGATGCAGCCAATCCCAGGAGAATAAACCAGCGATTCTGCGAAGGTGTAGCTGTTTTGCTTACCATCAGCCACTGGAGCACCCCAACAATGGCCAAATAGATTGAAGTCCAGAACAAATATGAACCCAAAGCTTCCATGATCTTGATTTTTTATTTATAAACATTCACTGTCACTTTTTACGCTCTATTTCTTCCTCAATAATGCGTTTTAGTTCTTCGAGTTCCGATGCCGTAAGGCCTTTTTCGTGCGAAAAAAAGGATACCATTTGCCGGAGCGAATTGCCAAAATATTTAAGTAAAATGCCTTTCATCATCACCCTGGTATAGGTAGATTTGTCAATCAGCGGAAAATACTCATGAGCCTTTCCATAGGCCTTGTAAGCGACAAAACCTTTTTCCTGGAGAATGCGCACAATGGTCGATACCGTGGTGTAGGCGGGTTTTGGCTCGCGAAACCGTTCCAGGATATCTTTTACAAACCCGGATTTAATGTTCCACAAAACATGCATCACTTGTTCTTCTGCCTTTGTCAGCTCTTTCATCTCATAATATTTTAATATGCCTGATGCAAATATAACTAATTTTTTAGTTACGCAACTATTTTATTAGTTCTTATCAATAATCTTGCCAAAATCAAGTTGGTGCAAAAGTGTTTAATTTGAATTAAATTTGGGGCAAAACGAAAAACAGGAATAAAAAAGTTGTACTATGGC
>PXAA01000051.1 GCA_003567205.1 Bacteroidales bacterium | reverse complement strand
TAAACAAACAAAACATACAGAGCAAGGATTTTAATTTTCCGGGCCATACCGAATACCTTACCAAGAAGTTTGGTGCCGAAGAGAGCCTGATGCTGATGGTGAGCAACGAAATTCGTATTGGAGTAATCACCGGACACATCCCCTTGCGTGATGTCCCCGGAGAAATAAACCAGGAGCGGATACTGAAAAAGGCACATATTTTGAATGCTTCGCTGAAAAAGGATTTCGGGATAAGAAAACCCAAGATCGCCATCCTGGGTTTAAATCCCCATGCCGGCGATAAGGGCGTGATTGGCATTGAAGAACAAGAAGTGATCATTCCTGCTGTTCGACAGGCCTTCGATGAAGGTATTCTGGCGTTTGGACCTTATCCTGCCGACGGTTTTTTCGGATCGGCCTCATTCAATCATTTCGATGGCATTTTGACCATGTATCATGATCAGGGACTGATCCCATTCAAGACCCTGTCGTTTAAAAGCGGGGTGAATTTTACCGCCGGATTGCCCGTGGTGCGCACTTCTCCTGCCCATGGCACGGCATTCGATCTGGCAGGCAAGGGTGCCGCCTCTCCCGATGCATTCAGGGAGTCGGTTTATTTGGCGATTGACGTGGTGAGAAACCGGAGGATGGAAGATGATATGTCGTCAACCCCCCTGGATGCCGATCCGGAACAGGAAGAAAACGACTCAGATAAGTAACAGGACATGACTGGTGATGCAGTGTATTCGGCCTCTGATGTGGCCAGGATAACTGGTGGCCGTATCATCGGGGCGCCGGGCGAAAGACATTTGGTCCGGTTTCTGCTAATCGATAGCCGGAAACTTCTGTCACCATCCAATACCCTGTTCTTTGCTTTGCATTCGAGGCAAAATGACGGGCATCGCTATATCGAAGAATTGCTGCAAAGGGGGGTGCGGGTTTTTGTGGTTAAAACGGTGGCCGAAGACTGGCCAAACAAATACTCTGAAGCAAGCTTTATATTGGTTGGTGATCCCCTTGTCGCACTGCAAAAGATGGCCGCCGCCCACCGGGCCCGCTTTACTTACCCGGTGCTTTCGCTAACCGGAAGCAATGGCAAGACGGTGATCAAGGAATGGTTGTATCAGTCGCTTTACGAAAAACAAACTGTTGTAAAAAATCCAAAAAGCTACAATTCACAAATTGGTGTTCCTTTGTCTGTCTGGCTGATGACAGACCGGCATGAGCTGGGGATTTTTGAGGCGGGAATATCACAGCGGGGCGAAATGAAAACGCTGGCGCAGATTCTGCAGCCCGAAACGGGCATTTTTACCAATATCGGTCCGGCACACGATGAAGGTTTTGATTCCCGGAAAGAGAAAATACATGAAAAACTACAGCTGTTCAATCATTCCCAAACCCTGATTTACTGCAGGGACCATCAGGATGTTCATGATGAAATATGCCACTGGCAACAGGATCACCAGGACATAAGTGTATTTTCATGGGGGTGGGATCCGAATGCGGATATACAGATCATCCAGCAAGAAAAAGGGGAAGATAAGACGTTGATTTCGGTCATGCACCAGGGGCAAAAGATGGTGTTGTCCATTCCATTTTGCGATAACGCCTCTGTGGAAAATGCCCTGCATGTGAGTGCCTATATGAAACATGCCGGCTATGATGACGGGTATATCTGCCAAAAGTTGTCTGCCTTGCAGCCGGTTGCCATGCGGTTGGAAATGAAAGAAGGCGTTAATAACTGTACCATTATCAACGACAGTTATAACTCAGACATATACTCACTGGCCATTGCCCTGGATTTTATGAGCAAGCAATTGCGGCATATGGAAAAGACTCTGATATTGTCTGATATTTTACAAGCCGGGGTTCCTGATAAAACCCTGTATTCAGAAGTAGCCTCACTGGTGGCCTCTAAAAAGGTAGGGCGCCTGATCGGAATTGGCCCCAATATATCTTTGCAGGCCGGCAGGTTTACCATTCCTGCAAATTTTTTCAGGAATACCGGTGATTTTATCGCCCATGCCGACCTGAATTATTTCCGGAATGAGGCCATCTTGCTGAAAGGCTCCAGGCCCTTTGGTTTTGAACGTATAAGCAATCTGTTGCAGCAGAAAGATCACCAAACCATTCTGGAAATCGATCTGGACGCGTTGATACACAACCTGAGCGTGTACAGATCTTTGCTGGCCCCCGGGGTGAAGATCATGGGGATGGTAAAAGCTTTTTCTTATGGTAGTGGAAGCCTGGAGGTTTCCCGGATGTTGCAATATCATAATGCAGACTACCTGGCCGTGGCATATGTTGATGAAGGCAAAGCCCTGCGCCAGGGCGGTGTTCATATCCCCATTGTAGTAATGAATCCGGAGATCCGGTCGCTTGACACCTTGCTGTATCACAGGCTGGAACCGGAGATATACGGGTTTCCATTGCTCCAGCGGTATATTGACGCATTGGAAAAGCTGCCTGAGAAATCCGGAGAACCCACTTATCCAATACATATCAAGTTGGATACCGGCATGCACAGACTGGGTTTTGCCCCAGATGATGTGCATAATCTGATCAGCATATTCAGGAATAAGCCCTACTTGCGGGTAGCGTCTGTGTTTTCTCATCTTGCAGCCAGTGAGGATACATCCCATGATGTTTTTACCAGGAAACAAATTGCGCAGTTTGATCAGTTATGCCGGGCGCTTGAAAAAGCCCTGAATTATCCCTTTTTACGTCATATATGCAACTCTGCTGGCATCAGTCGTTTTCCGGAAGCACACTTCGATATGGTTCGATTGGGCATAGGTCTCTACGGGATAAGCGGCGACCCGGGGGTGCAATCGCTTTTGCATCACGTGAGTAATTTCCGTTCGGTTGTATCGCAGGTAAAAACGCTTTCGCAGGGGGATACGGTCGGGTACAATCGTGCCGGCATGGTCAGTGACCATATGGAAATCGCCATTGTTCCGGTAGGTTACGCAGATGGCCTGAACAGGCGGTTGGGCAACGGTTGCGGCAAGTTGTTGGTGAAAGGTCACAGGGCACCCATTGTCGGAAACATCAGCATGGACATGTGTGCCATAGACGTAACGGGCCTTAACGTAAAAGAAGGCGATGAAGTGATTGTCTTCGGGGAAGGCATGCCTGTATTGGAAATGGCCAGGGATCTGGATACCATTCCTTATGAGGTATTTACCTCCATTTCTCAGCGTGTCAAACGAATCTATTACCAGGAGTAGAAAACACCCAGTTTTTCAGGATTTGTTTTCCGGGATGCGTCATTATGCTTTCCGGATGGAATTGAACCCCTTTCAGGTCAAACGCCCGGTGCCGGATGGCCATGATCAGGCCCTTTGTGTCGGTGGCTGTCACTTCAAATACAGGGGGGAGGTGTGCCGGATCAATAACCCATGAATGATAACGGCCGGTTTCGAAGCGTTCCGGGCAGCCAAAAAACAGAGGCTCCGTTTTGTTGTTTACCCGGGTCATGATGGCTTTGCCATGCAATACCCTGGGCAGATTAAGTAATTTTCCACCAAAGGCTTCAGCCATGGCCTGGTGACCAAGGCAAACCCCAAGGATGCTATTTTTGGCGGCGTATCGTTTGATCAGTTCGCAGGTAATGCCGGCATCTACTGGTAGTCCGGGTCCCGGTGAAATGATGACCTTATCGTAGGCCGCCACTTCTTTTACAGGGATTTCGTCGTTTCGTTTTACCTCCAGGCTGCAGTAACGCGGCATCACGGCCTCTACCATATGGTAAAGGTTATAGGTAAAGGAGTCGTAGTTGTCTATGATCAGGATCTTCATTCGCTTGGGCAGGCTGGCTGCGTCACAAAT
>PXAA01000058.1 GCA_003567205.1 Bacteroidales bacterium | reverse complement strand
TGCGTGAAGGCCATTATGTTTTTCAGGTAAAAGCGCTCAATGCTTTTGGGGTGGAAAGCGATGTCAGTACGTTTCAATTTACCGTGGAACCACCTTTTTTGCGCTCCAGGACAGCTTATTTTATATATGCGTTCCTTCTGGTGGTCATCATCGGAAGCAATATGTATTTTGTGCGTAAAAGGATACTGAAAATAAGGCAGAGGGAAAAAATCCGGCACGAGAAAAGGCTGGCGCGCAGGGAACAGATTTTTAAGGAGCAAACCGCACTCAGTGAAAAAGAGATCATCCAGTTGCGCAACGAAAGCCTGACCAGTGAAATGCAGCATAAGAACAAAGAGCTGGCCAACGCCACCATGCACCTTGTTCAAAAAAACAAGACCCTTACTTCCTTAAAGAATGACCTGAGCAAGCTGTTGAAAAATATTCCTTCAAACAACCCTGAAAAACAGAATATACTTACGTTGCTCAAAAAAGTCAACAAGGAATTGAAAAACGAAAAACACCAGGAACTATTCAACAGTTACTTTGATGAAGTGCACCAGGATTTTATAATCCGGCTCAAAGATGATTATCAGAACCTTTCGCCAAAGGAATTACGCTTGTGTGCCTACCTGCGCATGAATTTATCCACAAAGGAGATCGCGCCACTTATGAATGTTTCCGTACGTGGGGTTGAAATCAGCCGGTACCGTTTGAGAAAAAAACTGGGCCTGGATCATGATACCAATCTTGCGGATTTTATCCTTTCTTATTAATTTCTGTTAATTGAGAAATTATTGGCAATTGTTTTGTTTGATACAAAACATTGTTAAGAAGCATTTTATAAAATTATTGATGTATTCATGATGTAGTCAAAAAATACATTGTTGAGTTCTTGCTGTATTAAATAATTTGGAAACAGCCCATCATATTTTTTTATTTGCAGCTGAAAACTTTTAAACCATATATAATTTTTATTAACCAAACCCAACATGATTATGAAAAAGACAAAAAAACTGTTTAAGGGGGCTTTTATGCTGTTCGCCGTTGTTGGCATGATCGCCTTTTATGCCTGTGAAAAGGATGATGATCCAGAACCAGAGCTTCCGGTTGCGACTTTTCAGTATGAGATCAGCGAAGACAACTTTTTACAGGTTATTTTCATGAATTTTTCTCAGAATGCCGTGTCGTATCAATGGAACTTCGGGGATGGGGAAACCTCAACAGAAGAGAACCCCACCCACACCTATGCAGATGTTGGTGAATACGAAGTAGTACTTACAGCCTCCAACGCCGAAGGCGCTACTGCTACTTTTTCCCAGACCATTCAGATCACCGATCCCGACCAGGCATTGGCCTTGCTGGCAGGCACGACCTCCAAAACCTGGCGCCTTTACAGGATTGGCCAAAGTATGGGAATTGGACCTAACTTAGACTCACCTTATGAATGGTGGAACCTTGAAAATGATGGCTCACGTCCTTGTAAATATTACTGGGAATATACCTTCACAAGGGATATGGAGTATATTTTTAATGACAATGGCCAATTCTGGGCAGAGTACGAGATCTGGGGTGGCGTAGATGGATATGATGACACACCTCAATACGAAGAAGGCTGTTTCGAAGCAATTCCTGAGAACATGTTTAATGTCTACGGAGATGATGTAAGCGCATGGTTAAGCGGCACGCACCAGTTTGAGTATGACTCTTCAACTGGTACAGTTACGCTTATTGGAGAAGGTGCATGGATTGGCCTTGTTAAATGTGGAACCGATGGCCACCACGCTGTACCTCAAAACAGTGTTTCCTTTCAAATTGAGATTGAGGAACGTGATGGTTACGATCTCATGGTTGTTACGTTTGAATATGACTGGGGTGCATGGATATTTAACTATGCCTCTTACTCAGATCCTTCTCTGGAACCCGAAGTGGTTGAAGAACAGGAACCAACTGACCCGCTGGAAGAACTAACCCCCACAGAAATGTTTAACACTTTTGCTTCAGAAAGTGAAGAGGATGTTCAAATCCTTGTGCCAACAGAATCAGCTGTTATATTGACGGTTGGTGTGGATGATCCTGCTGATCCTGACGGAACAAAGGTTGGAGAGTATCACAGAATTGCTACTGATTGGCAGGAGCTTCAGTTTGCAACTGAATATTACATTCAGTTTGACAACTTTACAACAGTATCACTTGATGTATATCTTCCAAGCGATAATGATTTTTCAGGTGCTCTGACAAAAGACATTGCCATCATTATTGCCAATAACCATGATACACCGGAATGGTGGAACCATCACCTGCAGTATGATGTGGATACGGATGAAGTTGTGCTTGATGAGTGGCAAACTTGGACTTTCCAGTTAGATGAGCCGACCAGCGGTCCCGGAGACGGTAATCCGCTTGAGCGTGATGATCTTAATTTCTTTGCCATAACGATTGGCGGTGCCGGACACTCTGTTGAAGGAACCTTCTATATCCGCAATTTTATATTTGAATAGACAGTTCAATCATGGGCTGCAGGGATCAATGCCCTGCAGCCCCTTTTTTTATGCCGTTATTTCAAACATACAGGTACATGATATTGCTCTACACCCTGGTCATGTTCTTTGCATGCACCGATGAGGAGCCCGTCCCCAGTGGAGACCCTTCAAATCTGGTGGTGGAGATAAGCTTTGAACCCGAGGGTAGCGGCCATGCGATTATTGTGGCTTCGGCCGAAAATGCCATTGAATATCAGTTGCGTATTGACTCAGACCAGGATCCTGTAGAGACCAATACTTCCGGTGTATTTGAGTATACATTCTTGCAACCAGGGACTTATGATATCGATGTGCGGGCATACGGGGCGTCAGGAAGGTACCTTCGGCAGGTCATACCGCTTACGGTGGTTTTTGACGAAAATGAAGTTCCGGTAGATTTAGGGTATGTTACCCCATTGGAATATGAGGGTTATGATTTGGTATGGCATGATGAGTTTGATGGCAGTAATATCAATCAGGATTATTGGGTTTTTGAAATTGGTGACGGCTGTCCGCACCTGTGCGGTTGGGGCAATAACGAACTGCAGTATTACCGGCAACAAAACGCGTGGGTTGAAGGGGGCGTGCTGACCATAGAGGCCCGAAGGGAAAGTTTTGGCAGCCGTCAATACACTTCAGCCAGGATGAAAACCCAGGGCAAAGAGTCATTTATGTATGGCAGGATTGACATCAGGGTCCTGCTTCCAAAGGGACAGGGCATTTGGCCGGCACTCTGGATGCTGGGCAACGACATTACCACAGTAGGATGGCCCAGGTGTGGCGAAATCGATATCATGGAGATGATCGGTGGAAGCGGCAGGGAAAACCGGGTGCACGGCACACTGCACTGGTTTAACAACGGACATGTGTCTGCCGGGGGTTCCTATACCTTGCCGGCAGGAACATTTGCAGATGAATACCATGTATTTACCATAATCTGGGATGATACCACAATCAAATGGTTTGTCAATGACATCCAGTTTCATGAGATCTTGATCACCCCCACACACATGACCGAATTTCATCAGGAATTCTTCTTCATATTCAATGTTGCCGTAGGGGGCAACTGGCCGGGTAGTCCTGATGCCACCACCATATTTCCACAGCAAATGCGAGTGGATTACGTACGTGTTTTTCAGAAAAACTGAAAAATTTTTTTACCAAGCAAATTATTACAGATGAAGACACCATATTTATTTTTTTTGTTGCTTTTTGCAGTGATGCTCAATGCATTTTCACTGCAGGGACAAACGCTACGGGGCGTAGTAACGGATCAGGCAACGGGCGAAACCCTGCCTGGTGCCACCATC
>PXAA01000145.1 GCA_003567205.1 Bacteroidales bacterium | reverse complement strand
TGATCATTGACCATTTTTTCAAAATCCTGGTCAAAAAGATGGGGAAAAGCATCAAAAGGGTACATCCTGATGTGGTCAAGATTTTAAAGCAGTACGATTTCCCGGGCAACATCCGTGAACTGCGCAACCTCATGGAGCGTGCCGTCATTATATGCGACGACCAGGAATTGCTTCCGGGCCACTTCCCCCACATTGTAATGCCCGGTAAGGACCAGGCCGGGGCAGAAAAAGGGCAGGCCGCAGGCGCAGAGGTTTTGGATTTAAAGGAAGTGGAAAAAAACACCATTGTTAAAGCGCTTGAAAAAACCGGGGGGAATAAAAACGAAGCAGCCAGGCTGCTGAACATCGACTGGAATGCCCTGTACAGGCGCATACAGAAATATGATCTGGGTTAGTCCGGGAACCTTGTGTTTGGTAAATGATGCCCTGCAACGTGTCGTCCGGTGTTTTGTTTAAAACCAATGAATTATGCCATTGCTGCCCCTAATCCATAACATCACCCTGCTGATCGCGCTGGCGGTCATTCACAGCCTGCTGATGAGTGAATTCAGGGAGGCGACCAGAAGGCACCAGGTCTTTTTTGGCCTGTTGTTTGGTCTGGCGGCCATTGTAAGTATGGTCGGCGGCTATGAACTGCCGGTTGATGGGTATGAAGGCATCTGGCTCGATGCCCGCTCAGTGGTCCTGACAGTCGCTGGTTTGTTTGGCGGGCCCATCAGCGCTCTGATCGCCATGGGCATGAGCATCGGATACTGCGCTTATACAGGAGGCGATGGCGCCATTATGGGCATACTTGTGATCGTTACCGCCTCCTCACTTGGAACCTTACATTATTATCTGCGCAAGCAAGATCCCAAGGCATCAAAACCACTGGCGTTCTACGTGCTGGGTCTGATCGTGCACGCGTTTATGCTGATTTACTCCATCGCGCTGCCCGGCGATGTCACCAGGGTGGTCATCCCGCAGATCATATTCCCCATTATGGTGATCTATCCCCTGGCTACATTTCTGATATGCCTGATTTTCATCGAACAGGAAAATCAAAAAAACATTATGAACATGCTGCAAGACAGCGAAGATCGCTTCCGGCAGGTGTTTGATAACAGTATGGCGATCCACATGATCATTGACCCCGAAAGCGGGCGCATTGTGGATGTAAACAAGGCTGCGGAATTGTTTTATGGCTATCCCCTGAAGACCTTAAAGCGCATGTTTATCTATCAGATCAACGAGTTGCCTGAAGATGAACTGAGGGAGCGCTTGATTGCCAGTTACCGAAAGGAAGAAAACTATTTCCAGGTCCAGCACCGGCTGGCAAGTGGTGATTTGAGGGATGTTGAAGTATATGTTGGCCCGGTAATGATCGGAGACAAACGATTCTTGTTTTCCATTGTTCACGATATTACCGAACGCATAAGAAACCAGGAAGAGTTGCAAAAAGAACGCAAGCTGCTTCGCACGGTGATCGACAACCTGCCGGCCACAATCTATGTAAAAGATTTGCAGTTGCGCAAGATCCTGGCCAATAAGGCCGATTTGAAAATGGTCGGCAAGCCGGAGAAAGAAGTGATCGGTAAAACTGATCATGAATTGTATCCGCCGGAACTGGCCGCCCAGTTTGAAAAAGACGACCGCAGGGTTATTGAAGAAGGGGAGGATGTGCTCAACCGCGAAGAAAAATTAATTGGTGCCGACGGACAGGAAACCTGGTTGCTTACATCCAAGACACCTTTCCGCGATCATACCGGCCAGATTGTTGGCCTGGTGGGGGTGGGGCGAAATATCACCGATATAGTCAAAGCAACCCGCGAATTAAAGCAAGCCAAAGAAGTGGCCGAAGAGGCCAACCGGATCAAAAGCGAATTCCTGGCCAATATGGGCCACGAGATACGTACCCCCATGAACGCCATCCTGGGCTTCAGTGAAACCCTGATGGAGCAGATCAAACATCGCGGCCATAAGCAAATGCTGCAGTCAATCTCCTCAAGCGGAAAATTATTGCTTTCCCTGCTCAACGACATCCTGGATTTATCGAAGATAGAGGCAGGCAGGCTGGAAGTCACGCCCCATCCTACCGACATGATGCAGGTTATTGATGAGATGAAATTGCTGTTCGAAGACAAAGCACTGAAAAAAGGCCTGGATCTTATCGTTGAAAAACCCGAACGCTTTCCGGAAAAACTCGAATTGGACGATGTAAGGCTAAAACAAGTGCTGTTAAATCTTGTAGGCAACGCAGTGAAATTCACACAAAAGGGAAGTGTTACCATACGCGCGGAGTTCTTTCCTGACAGTGCCGATAAGGGAAGATTGCGCATTCATGTAATTGACACAGGCATTGGCATTCCTGCCGATCAGCATGAGAATATTTTTATCCCCTTTCATCAGCAAAGCGCGACAAGCAATCGCAGTTACGAAGGCACCGGCCTTGGATTGACCATTTCCAGCCGCCTCATCGAAAAAATGAACGGCAACATCACGGTAGATAGTGAACCGGACAAAGGATCTGTTTTTACCATAGATATTCCGGATGTCCCCGCAATGTATGGTCAAGCGACCGATAAAAACCAGTTGCCGGAAACACCCAAAAAGGCCCGTTTCAAAAAAGCCATGGTAATGATTGTTGATGATTCCCTGGCCAACCGGCAGTTGTTGCAGGTTTTGTTAGCTTCCGCAGGCCTGGATGTTCTGGAGGCAGAACATGGAGAGATTGCGCTGGAACTGCTAAAAGACAACACGCCGGAGTTGATCATCATGGACATTCTCATGCCGGGCATGAACGGCAAAGAAATTGCCGAACAAATCAAACAACAAGATCATTTAAAAGAGCTGCCAATCATTGCCTTTACTGCCTTTGTAGACCAGGGCGAAGAATTGAAGCAAACCGGACTTTTCGATGACTATTTATATAAGCCCGTAAAGCAACAGGATCTGTTTCGCGTGCTGGAGCAATACCTGGAATGCGATACCGGGGAGGATGAAACAAAAGAAATGATGCTGGACGCACCGGTTCTTGAGCAACTGAAAGCCGAAGGCCTCAGCCCGGAGGTACAAGAGAAACTTCCTGACCTGCTCCAGGAATTAAAAAACACCTATTTGCCCCGTTGGGAGGTCATCAAAGACCACCTGGTCCTTTTCAAGATTGAAGAATTCGCCCGCGACCTGCATGCGGCCGCCAGTAAGTATGGCTTTGGTTTTCTCGAAAATTACTGCAACAGGTTATTGTCTCACGTCGACATCCTTGACCTTGAATCGCTGAAAAAAGACCTGCGGGCGTTTCCCACCATTATAAAACAATTAGAGCAAAGCTGATCTGGCAGACCGGCTTGCATACAATCACCCACAACATCTTCGAAAACGAAGACTTGTTCTGAAAGCGAAGAGGGTTCTTCCCCGAAACACCCATGCAACCCATCGGCATGAAATCTAATTTGCAACAAGATGCATGTTTTGGCATGTAAGTTGATCAAGAATTGATGTCGTGAAATATGACACTATTTTTTGGTATCTTTGTAAGTATAAAACTATTTATTTGTGATTAGTGAATAGATTCGTAAAAACATATTCGTATGCAGCCCTGTGGTTATCGTTGATGCTGCTGTTTCCGGTTTTGCTGCAAGCGCAGAACCAACAAGGCAACCGCACATCTATAAGAATTTCGGCATCGGCCATTGTGGTTGGCAGCGACATTGAACTGGTCACCATCAGCGATATGGGCATTCTGGATGCCAGCCGTTTGCAGGAAGGTATGGAGGTCTATATTAACCCCGTGTTTGATGCAGAAGCGGGCATCATGCGCGCCAGCGGGGCGGCCAATGCAGAGATCCGGGTAAGCTACCTGGCCGAAATGGAAGTAACCCGTCGCGAAGGCCC
>PXAA01000130.1 GCA_003567205.1 Bacteroidales bacterium | reverse complement strand
GTGTTGGCGGACAAACCAAAAACCCTTATGTGCTTGATCGTAATCCTTGTGGTTCCAGTTCAGGCTCGGCCGTGGCGGTTTCTGCCAACCTGGCGATGCTGGCCATCGGCACTGAAACCAACGGCTCCATCATTTGTCCCTCACAAGCTACCGGAATTGTGGGGTTAAAGCCTACGGTAGGCCTTGTAAGCCGGAGCGGAATCATTCCCATCGCTTATTCGCTCGACATTGCCGGTCCTATGGCCCGTTCGGTCAAAGATGTTGCCATTGCGCTGGGAATTCTGACGGGCATAGATCCTGACGATAAAAAAACCCTTAAAAGTGAGGGAAATATCCATACCGATTATACCCGATTTTTGAACGAATACGGTTTGCAGGGCAAACGCATCGGATTATTCACAGGCCCTGTTGGCCGCAATTTCAAAGTGGATGCCTTAATGGATGGTGCGGTTGCCTTTATGAAAGAAAAAGGGGCCGATATCATTGAGATCCCTCAGGTTTCTGCCCAAAATACCGGTGCACATGCCTTTCAGGTGATGTTGTATGAATATAAGGATGGCTTGAACCGTTATTTCGTATCTTTGGGCCCTGATGCCCCCATCGGAAGCCTGGAGGAGCTTATTGCTTTTAATAACGCTGATTCAATTAGTATGCGCTATTACAACCAGCGCTACCTGGAGATGGCTCAGGAAAAGGACGGGCTTGATTCGCAGGCTTACCGCGATGCCCTTGCGGCAATGCACAAGGGCAGTCGCGATGAGGGTATTGACCGGGTGATGAATGAGCACAACCTGGACGCCATCATTGCTCCCTCAGGCAGTCCGGCCTGGAAAACAGACTGGATAAACGGCGACAGCTTCCAGCTTGGCAGTTCTTCGCCAGCAGCACATGCCGGTTATCCTAACATTACCCTGCCTATGGGTTATGTGGATGGATTGCCTGTGGGTATTTCCATATTTGGCAGGGCATGGAGCGAACCGGTATTGCTTGAAATTGCCTATGCTTACGAGCAGGGTACAAAGCACCGGCGGGTGCCGGCGTTTTATTAGCCCGTAACCCAAATACGAAACAACATTTATTTGACCGGTGTGGCCACCAGCCTGGCGCCGCCCATTTCCGGGGATATTTGCTCATACCGCAGCACTTCATAGCTGTCTCTGGCAATCCAAACGATTAGTTCTCCCGGACTGCCATCGGCTGCAGTAACAACCACCCGCCAGCTTTGCAATCCTTCGGCAGTGGTTTCTTCTTCGGTTGAAAGGCGAAACAATTTTTCTGACATTGAATTCATGTCGGTGTTTCGAAAAACAACCTTATAACCGCTCTGCAAGGGCAGGCTGGCCAGCAGGTGTGCCTGTGCCGGGCCCTCGGCAAACAGGGAACCACTCAACGCAATGTTGACAGGTGTGACCTGCCCGTTCATATTAATCTGACCTTCTGCCTTGTCGCCATAATAATCGATGACAATGTGCATAGGGCCCTGGGTAATTTCCCGCTTTATTGGTGTAAGACTTTTTGCATCAAGCGTCATTTGATCAAGGGCTTCGCCCATGGGAGTTTTTGTTGATTCCCGGATTATTAAACTGCCTTCTTCACGGCTGATCTGCACATTGCTTTGGAGTTCCATGCCAAAGGCTTCAATGCTTATTACATAGTCATACTCTCCAATGGCCGGTACTCGTGCGGGAACAAGCTGCTGCCCGAGGTCTTCTTCCTTAATTGCCTCAGGTAGTGTTACGGTGCTGATGTTTACGGTAATTTCCTCCAGTCTTTTGGCGATGTTCTCAGGCATGTCGGCCTGATAGCGACCACCGATATGTTTTGCAAGGAATTGCTCCATGGCTGCTACAAATGCCATGTTATTTTCCGGACGTGCAAATCCGTGTCCTTCGTCAGGTGCGTTGATGTATTCTACAGGGAAGCCGCGGTCGCGCAAAGCAACAACGATCTGGTCACTTTCGGCTTTGATCACTCGCGGATCATTTTGGCCTTGCACTACAAGCAGTGGAGCTACGATCTTATCGGCGGAGAACAGGGGTGATTGCCTTATAAGTTGCGCTTCACCCTCTGGTGTGGACGGATCTCCCATGCGCTCGTGGAAGGTTTTTCTAGCCGCTTCCCAGTAAGGGGGAATGGAGTTAAGCAGGGTAATCAGATTTGAAGGGCCTACAAATGATACTCCGGCAGCATACACTTCAGGTGTGAAGGCCAGACCGGCCAGGGTGGCATAACCACCATATGACCCACCAAATATGGCCACGCGCTCAGGATCAACAATACCTTGGTCAATCAGATATTTTACGCCCCAGGTGATGTCGTCCTGCATGAGGTCGCCCCACTCTTTGTTGCCCGCATTTAAGAATGCTTTGCCAAAGCCGGTGCTTCCCCTGAAATTTGGCTGCAAAACGGCATAACCTCTGTTGGCCAAAAATTGGGCATAGGTATCAAAGCCCCATCTGTCGCGTGCCCATGGGCCACCATGGGGAACAACCACAAGCGGCAAATTTTTCTCTCCAAAACCATTGGGCAATGTCAGGTATGCCGGTATTTCCAATCCGTCGGACGAAGGATAGCGTATAGAAAGCATGGGCGACAAATACTCTTCAGGAAGTCCGGTGCGCGGTGTGTATTGGTAGGTCAAGGACATGTCTTCCATATCGTAAATATACACGGATGATGCTTTGGTGTCTGAATAGGCTATCACCATAAATAAAGATTCATCATTGGTGCCGGATGAAAATGAGACCTCCACGTCACCCATCTGAGACTTAAGATGGAGATAATGTCTTTCAAAATCTTTATTGTGAAAATAGGTGCGGGTACGGTCATCTGTGTAAAACGTGGCGATGATCTCCCTGGTTTTGGATGATTGCCAGAGTCCGCCAAAATCAACCTTGTTTTCAGGATCTTTCTCCAGAAAGGTTTTTTCAAGATTGTTGACATCCATCAATAACAGTTTGGTTTTATCGCGGTCTGCCCCTGTATTTGATACCAGGTATATCTTTTCGTTGTCTTTATGAAACCCATAAGGATAGGCTGTTTCCATCAAGCCCCATTCGTATATCAATGTTTCTTCACCGCTTTCATCCATACGCCAAAGCTCATTGTCGCCATTTTCCCTGGAACGCGAAGCCAGCCTAAGGTTGTCGTCCCAGTCGAATATCCATGAAGTATATCTGTTGTTGTTCTCACGCAGTAGTGTCAGTTTACCGGTGGAGATCCGGAGCTGATAAAGGTCATGCCATGCCGGATCGCGTTCGTTCAGCCCAACAAACAACAGGTCAGGATCCTGATGGGAAATATGGAATATCATAGCCCTTACGCCTTCCATATCGGTGATATTTCGTGCTTTGGGGATAACCCCTGGCCTTGCTTCGGCCGGATTCAGTGCATAAATATTGTAATTTTCATCACCCCCCTGGTCCATTACGTAGAGAAGATACTGTCCGTCCCGCGACCAGAAGTACCCGGGTATTGGCCGGTCGGTACGGTCGGTTACAGGAATGGCCTCTTCAAACGATGCGTTGCGGGTTTTTATCCAAATGTTACGCGTTCCTTCAAAAGGCCGCATAAATGACAGGAATTCGCCATCTGGTGAAAGTTGCCCGCCACTGATCTCAGGGTCTCCAAAAAAGAGTTCGCGGTCGAGCAGTGGGGGTAGGTTTGCATTCAGGCTCAGAGAAAAGAGCGACACGGCTAAGAGTGTCACCATTAGGCGCCATAAAGGCAAGGTCATGTTTTGTTTTTTCATGATTTTTGTTTTTTTAAATTAAATAAGATCCAAAACCAAATTACTTCAGCAAAAAGAATATCCTTTAGCAAAATCCAATTTCGTGCCAGAAAACTTAATAAGTTATATATAAGTAAGTAATAATTGAGAAAGAGGCCATTGGATCGATGCAAGTGTCCGGTATCGCAATGCTTGTGTCCGTATACGGACGGTAGG
>PXAA01000018.1 GCA_003567205.1 Bacteroidales bacterium | reverse complement strand
TCCTCCGAGACCGATTCGCTCAGCGATTTCCGTGGCATTTATGATATAGAACTTAATGTCATGATCCGCCATATAACGCTTCATATGATCGGGGATCCGTTTTTTTGTCTCTTCTTCGTCCCAGATAGAATTCAGCAGGAAAGCACCCCCTTTTTTCAATCCCTTCAGCATATCATATTTCTCCAAATAGGCAGGTACGTGGCAAGCCACAAAGTCTGCCGCATTGATCAGATAGGGAGAACGAACGGGACTGTCGCCAAAACGCAGATGCGATACCGTTATTCCACCCGACTTTTTACTGTCATATGAAAAATACCCTTGGGCAAATTTGTCAGTGGTGTCGCCGATAATCTTGATGGAGTTTTTATTCGCTCCAACTGTACCATCGGCACCAATGCCGTAAAATTTGGCCGCATAATTTCCTTTGGGCGACACATCAACATTTTCCCCCAATGGCAGCGAAGTAAAGGTAACGTCGTCCACGATACCCACCGTAAATTGGTTTTTTGGCTCAGGCAGTTTCAGGTTGTCATATACAGACAGGATGTGCCCGGGAACAGTATCTTTTGAACTCAGGCCATAACGCCCGCCAACAATGACAGGTGGGTTCTTTTTTCCATGGAAAAGCTCACAAACGTCGAGATACAATGGTTCTCCGTGTGCACCCGGTTCTTTTGTACGGTCAAGCACCGCAATACGTTTCACACTATCCGGAAGTACCTTAAAGAAATACTTCTCTGAGAATGGCCGGTATAAATGCACACTGATCAAACCAACTTTTTCACCCCGGGTCATTTTATAATCGATGGTTTCTTTGATGGTCTCGGTGATGGAACCCATGGCGACAATAATATTTTCAGCATCCAGGGCGCCATAATAGGTAAACGGGTGGTATTCGCGCCCGCATATTGCGGAGATCTTCTGCATATACTCTGCAACCATATCAGGCAGGGCAATGTAAAACGGATTGGCCGCTTCCCTCGATTGGAAGTAAATGTCAGGGTTCTGCGCAGTACCACGGGTCACAGGATGTTCAGGGTTCAGTGCCCTGCTGCGAAATTCCTGCAAGGCCTTCATATCAATCAGCTTGGCCAATTCGCCCTGTTGGGCTTCTTCGACTTTCTGCACTTCGTGTGAAGTACGAAATCCGTCAAAAAAATGCAAAAATGGAACCCGCGACTTGATGGCCGCCAGATGGGCAATGGGTGCAATATCCATGATCTCCTGGACGCTTCCCGTGGCCAGCATGGCAAAACCCGTATGACGTGTACTCATCACATCAGAATGGTCTCCGAATATTGACAGGGCCTGTGCCGCAAGACTCCGCGCCGACACGTGCAAAACACCGGGGAGCAACTCGCCTGACATCTTGTACATGTTTGGGATCATAAGCAATAAACCCTGAGAAGCTGTGTAGGTACTGGCCAACGCACCTGATTGCAATACTCCGTGCATGGCGCCTGCGGCACCTGCCTCAGATTGCATTTCCACCAGTTTTACTTCTTCTCCAAATATATTTTTCTTGCCATAAGCAGCCCATTCATCCACATTCTCGGCCATGTTTGAAGAGGGCGTAATCGGATAAATAGCCGCCACTTCACTGAACATATATGCGACATGCGAAGCGGCATGGTTACCATCACACGTAATGAAGTTTTTCTTTCTGGTCATAATAATTTTGGTTTAATAATATTTGAAATACTCTTATTTTAAGATAGTTAGGTCATTAGCTGCAGCAGCAAAATTAAGAAATATTATTCAATCCTTCCAGAAAAGAAGACTATTTATAACGATTATACTTAAGGTAATGTTGATAAGTTGTTAATCAAAAAACATCCAGGACACACCAAATTTAAACATGCTTTCAGGCAATGGATAATAAGGAATATCATAAGTGGGGGGGCCTTTTACGATCAAGCCCAGCAAGTTCTCATATTTTACAAAAAGACGGGCACGGCTGATCCGGGCATTCACAAAAACGTCCAGCAGGAATTCATGATCGCTACTATATTGGTTCTGAATATAAAACAATTGGTTCATGGGCATATAAGCCATGGGCTGATAGGGTGCATTGTACCGCATATCGATACCAGCATGCGCATGCAGGGCTTTATCAAAGAGGCTGAAGTCGGCATACAAGCTATGATAACTGATCCATTTCGGAAAACGTTCGTATTCTTTCTCATCAACATATTGAAACAACAATCTGTGGCTTGTACGGACAAAAGAGAATGCAATGTCGGTTGACAGCCCCGCAGAGATTACAGAAAATGAATGGTCGTGTTGCCGGGGATAGGCGTCCTCATCCATGTACAATGCCCGGTTGAGCAGGTAGTAATTGGCCTCCAGGCACACCAATGGGTTCAGCAAGCGAAAACCCAGCCGAAGGGTACGCGATTTACGGAATTCCACATTGTCCCAGGCCACATAATTGCTTCTGTAATGACGGATAAAATATCCCGGTTCCTGTTCAGCATAAGCCGCATTAATCTTTAGCCTGGTTGGCCTGGATTGCGCTCCGAGAAAAACATTCCCGCCAAAACCATAATCCTTGTCGTTATATCCGCCTGCAATGTAATTTGCATACCCATTAAAGGATAGAAACCGGGAGGGGTCAGATGCAATCCGGACCCCTTGCTCAAACTGCGAGAAGCGATTTTTTTCAAATACATAAATATCATTGTTTTCATTTTGCCCTGGCTGGGGTTGGCGGATATTCAACAACCAATGGCGAACATATACCTGAACATGCAGGGGATGCCAGGTGCTGTCATTTTTATGTGAAATGTTGGACCAGCTGATTTTATTTGATATGGTGTGTACCAGGGTGGAGTCAAATGTAGAGTGATAGTCGTAGGGCTCTTCGGCAGCATAAAAATAGGGGGATGGGGGAATCGGTTCATCAAACAAAAAGGCTTGTCTTTTATAGGTAAATGCGTGCCGTATCTCACCCAGGCTTACAAAAGGTCGTTGCGTCAATGTGTCTTCGCCGTAATAAAAGCCTGTGTGGTAGCTTTGCCTGATGCGAAACCCGATCTCCCTGCTGCGGGATTCAGCATTTTGTAAAAAGACACTATCCCTGACTTCGTCTTCTTCAAAAGCCAGGTGGTCTTTTAGCCCCCCGCTTTCACTGTTGATCAACCTGTTGATAATAAAACCAGCTGAAACCTGGTAACGTTCAACGGGTTCAGCATCCAGGTAAAGCAAAAAACCGGCATTTCGTGCACCCATACGGCTGTAAAAACCCGGTGAATTCACCGTTTGGTATTTTACCCCGGCATATACCCGTTCATGGAGCCGCTGATTGTGTTTTGCATAAAACAATTGTTCGTTTTCGGAACCCAGCACATAATACAACTCCGAAAAAACATGGGCTGGACGGTAATACCTGATGCTATCCAGGGAAAAACGGTTGCCTGGATACAGGGGTTGTGGAAATAATGAGAAACCAGTCAACAAGACGGGATCAAAGCGCAAATGACGCAAGGCATGTCCCACATTTCCCTTGCCTGCATAAAACATATGATCCCTGTGATGAAACCGGTATTGTTGAAATCCTGAAAGCATGGTATCAGCAGGTTGCCCGGGATGAAACCCTCCTCCGAACAACGCCTCCTCGGTATACCACGGGACCCCCATGAATTCTCCTTCGGAAGGATCATTGGCCAATACCTGAAAAAAAATGAAAGTAAAAGTACAGGCGCAAACAATAAAAAGATAACAATAACGTGGCATGCCTGGGTTATAATGGTATAACAGATAGGTAACGCTGTGTAAAGGTAAAAGATTTTATAAAAACGGGGCGGGATGGCTGTTTAACATAATCAGGTAATTAGTACTTTTGGATAAGATGAAAAAAAACACACAATGAACCGAGCCATGCCAAATACATTGACACACATAACGATGATTATTGCATGGCGAGCTCCATGTGACCGAAATATTAAAATTATGAACACATGAAAAATCACGTGCAGACCTTCTGGCTGTTTGCCCTTTTGTT
>PXAA01000013.1 GCA_003567205.1 Bacteroidales bacterium | reverse complement strand
TGTGGGTGGTGGGAATGTCCGCAGCATTCAACACCCGGCATTCAATGCCACGATCCTGTAAAAACCTGTATAACTCAAATCCAAAATATCCGGCTTCGTATCCAGCAATGATCTTAGCCCCCGGATAATTCTTCTCCAAAAAACGAACCAGGGCACCTTTGTCTGCCGGTTGAGTGAACGTCCTTAAACACAGCTCATCTGTCTCCACGGTTATCGCCCAGGTTTTCTTGTGAATATCAATTCCGCAATAAAAATTTTTTCCTTTTAACGCATTTTCCTTAACTTGTGCTTGCATAGGTCTTCAGATTAAATTAGACAATTTGATTAATTATCATAAATTTAGTCATCTTTTGAAGACCTATGCCTTTTCAAACATACGATCTAATTACTAATTACTAATTACTAACTACTTCTTAATCCTCCTATACTTAATCCTCCCCAGTCCGGCATCCCCCAGCCTTTTACGGCGGTTTTCCTCATAATCGGTATAACCGCCTTCAAAATAATACACCTGCGAGTCGCCTTCAAAAGCCAGAATATGTGTAGCCACCCGGTCGAGAAACCATCTGTCGTGCGTAATGATTACGGCACAGCCGGCAAAATGCTCAAGGCCTTCTTCCAGGGCCCTTAAAGTATTCACATCAATATCATTTGTGGGTTCATCAAGCAACAGCACATTGGCTTCGCTTTTAAGTGTCATGGCCAGCTGCAGCCGGTTTTTTTCACCGCCCGAAAGCACCCCGCACTTTTTGCCCTGATCTGGCCCGGTAAAGTTGAACCGGGCCACGTAGGCACGGCTGTTCATTTGCCTGCCCGACAAACTGATCATTTCATTGCCCCCCGAAATCACTTCCCAAACACTCTTTTCCGGGTCTATACCGGCATGGGCCTGGTCAACATAACCGATGCTTACCGTTTCCCCTATATCAAAACGTCCGCCATCAGCATTTTCCTGGCCCATAATCATGCGAAACAAAGTGGTTTTTCCTGCGCCATTGGGGCCAATGATCCCCACAATGCCGGCCGGGGGCAGTGAAAAATTCAGATCACTGAACAGGAGTTTGTCACCAAAAGCCTTACTCAAATTCTCCGCTTCAATAACCTTGTTGCCTAGCCTGGGGCCATTTGGAATAAAAATCTCCAGGCGTTCTTCTTTTTGTTTAATGTCTTCACCCAACATTCGCTCATAAGCGTTCAGCCTTGCTTTTCCTTTGGCCTGACGGGCTTTGGGAGACATTCGCACCCACTCCAGTTCCCGTTCCAGAGTTTTTCGCCGCTTGCTTTCTGAGCGCTCTTCCATTTTCAGGCGCTTGGCTTTTTGTTCCAGCCACGAGGAATAATTGCCCTTCCAGGGTATGCCTTCTCCCCTGTCGAGTTCCAGTATCCACCCGGCCGCATTATCCAGAAAATACCTGTCATGAGTTATGGCGATTACCGTGCCTTTGTATTGTTTCAGGTGCTGTTCCAACCATTCCACACTTTCGGCATCCAGGTGGTTGGTCGGCTCATCCAGCAAAAGGATATCAGGCTCCTGTAAAAGCAGCCGGCACAATGCCACCCGGCGGTGTTCGCCACCACTCAGGTGGGCAATGGGTTCATCAGGAGCAGGACAACGCAGTGCATCCATTGCACGTTCGAGACGTGAATCCAGCTCCCACGCCCCACGCTGCTCTATAAGGTCAGATAATTCGCCCTGGCGCTCTATCAACTTAGCCATCTGCTCATCATCCAGGGGCTCAGCAAAGCGAAGGTTCACTTCTTCGTACTCCTTTAAAATATCCACCACATCCTGTACACCCTCCTGCACAATTTCTTTCACCGTTTTTTTAGGGTCCAGAACAGGTTCCTGCGGCAAATAACCGACCGGGTAACCGGGTGAAAAGACTACCTGGCCATGGTAAGATTTTTCTTCGCCGGCAATGATGCGCATAAGTGTGGACTTGCCGGAGCCATTCAGGCCGATGATGCCGATTTTGGCACCATAAAAAAAAGACAGGTAGATGTCTTTCAATACATGCTTGTTATTGGGCGGAAATACCTTGCTTACCCCGACCATTGAAAAAATGATCTTTTTATCGTCACTCATGGTCTGTTGTTCGGAATTTCTACAAATGTCTGAAAAAATCGCTTGTAATGCACAGAAAATTGAGCTTTTTAAGCCAATGCCTTATATTTGTAAAATAAAACGATAACAATGAATCCTGTGCTGGCAATAAAAGGGAAAAGCTGTACACCTGCGCCTGTAATACTGAATGGCTGGAAACATCATCAGGGTTTCCTCATTTTGCAGATACAGAAATGGGCGAGTGCACACGAAAGAACCTTTCCCTTGTTTATAGCCAAATTAAAAATGCTTGGGGATTCACAGTTTGATCTGTACACAGGAAAAATGTCGCCCGAAGAAATAGTCCATGACCTGACCACCACACTCAAAGGGTTCAAGGCTTATGAGTTTGATTCCTATACCCGTTGGATAAAAAGCTCAACCCAGTTATTCTGGCAACTGAGTGTATCTGATGATTCAGAGTGGACCTTACGCAAAGGGGATTCAGAAGACTTTTATATCCACATACATCCCGCCAGATACTCAAAACACACGCAACGTTTTAAAGCCAATCCGTTAAGAACGGCACTGGCCACGCTCATCATGGCCAATATGCGCCATGAGAAACCCGGCCTGCAGTTAATGAATGAGGTTCGGCGCAACTACCTTGCTTTGTCTGATGTAACCAAACCCATGGCCAAAGAAATATTTTCATTCCTGAATCATTTTGCACGGATCGCTGATGTGCCCCACTAATGGCCTTTTTTAACCATTCAGATAATAAAAGAGCAATATCAGCGGAATGACTATGCCAGCACCCGTAAGCCAGGCTCCCCGGCCTTTGATCCCGTTTTTCCCCCGCAGGATAAATAAGCCCGTAATCGCCATAACAATGAGACCTCCGGCATAAAAGTCAGAGAACCATGTCCATAATTTACGCGGGGTATTGTAATGCAAATAGTTGACCTCCCGGAAAACAGGTCTTGAACGTATTGTTTCCATATCCCCCTGGCCCGTGTAGATATTTACAGTAATGCTACCGTTCCTGATAAATATGCGGAGATTATCACCACTTCGCAGACTGGTGCGAAATTCATCCTGCCTGTCCACCTGTGCTAAAAAGTGCATGGCCACATCCCTGTTGTCGGTGATGTCTTCGCCCGGTGGTTGCAGCTGAAAGCTTTTCTGGGTGATGATGTAATTTGGGTTCCACTCGTGACGGTGATTGAGTGCAATGCCAGACAGGCCGTAAATAATGCACATCCCAAAAAAGAAATACCCCATGTCACGATGGATGGCGCGGTTAAATTTTCTGAGTTTCATAATTGAAAATAAAAAACTGCCGGAATGTCTATTCCCGGCAGTTTCGTTGTATCATTAGCAATTTACTTGATTTCAAATGCCTGCAAATCCACGTAAGGTCTGATGTTTGGATCTATACCCCGCTCGGCCATCAGCGCAATGGCTTCTTCGGTCGACTCACAATCGTGCCCTTCGTCGTGTTGTTCAAGTTCTTCCATATTCATCACCTCTATCTTGAGTGTACCGACAACAGCCACTTCACTGCCCTCGTATTCCACATCAAACTGGTTAATGAAATCCCCGAGACGGACCTGGATGCTCACGGCATCGTCGTCTGGCTGCGCAACACGCATCTTGTCGCCACTGTGGCGGCACATGTGGTCAATCACACCCTCAAGACGGACAGTCATTCCCTCAAAATCCATAGGTTGTTCAACCAGTTCAGTAATGGAATAGGTCTCAATGCTCTCCCCGGCCCGTTCTTCTGTTGCGGGTCCTCCGCAGGCTGTTATAATTAGCCCGGAGGCAATTAACAAGAAAAATCTTTTCATAAACGTCTGCTTAAAATGAATATATGTGTTTATATCGCAAAAATACTAATAAATGATTATTTTTATTTACTTATTTATCAAACCATCGTATTTAAACAATTCTTTTAAACTACTGGTAGAAATTTTAGCAATCTTATAAACTGTATTTTATGTATATTCATCCTATTGATTGGATGGTTATCGGGGCATTTTTGCTGATCAGTATTGGGATCAGTATTTACATGTCGAAACGTGCCAGCAGGAGTACCAGTGATTTTTTCCTTACCGGCCGGAACCTGCCCTGGTATATTGCAGGCCCCAGTATGGTTGCCACTACATTTGCAGCCGATACGCCCCTTGCGGTTACTGAACTGGTGGCCCAGAGTGGGATCAGCGGTAATTGGCTGTGGTGGAATATGTTATTTGGCGGAATGCTGACCGTGTTTTTCTTCGCGCGTATGTGGCGACGGGCCAACATCATGACCGATGCAGAATTTGTATCAATCAGGTATTCCGGAAAGGCGGCAAGGTTTTTAAGAGGTTTTCGTGCCGTGTATATTGGCCTGTTTATGAACGCCATAGTTATGGCGTGGGTGAACCTGGCCATGGTAAAAATCCTGCAGGTTATGTTTCCGGGCCTCACTTTATTTGGTTTTCAGGAATTTCAAATCCTTGGAATTACTTTCAGTTCGCATTTGCTGGTAGTGGGAGGCATGATGGCATTTGTGGCTCTCTATACAGCACTTTCAGGTCTTTGGGGGGTGTCTATTACCGACACCTTCCAGTTTGTTATTGCCATGGGGGGCAGCATCATTCTTGCTATTGTGGCCCTGAAGCACGTGGGTGGCGTTACCGGACTGCAGGAACAACTTGCTGATGTAGGCTGGGTGTTTGATTTCTTTCCTGTGGTCGAAGGCGGCGAAGCCTCTGTTTCCGGCACAGGTATGCTTAAAATGAGCGTGGTGGCTTTGGTGGCGTATCTTGGCGTACAATGGTGGGCGAGCTGGTATCCCGGGGCCGAGCCCGGTGGTGGCGGTTATGTGGCACAGCGAATGATGTCTGCCAAAGATGAAAAGCATTCCCTGCTGGCAACTTTATGGTTCCAGGTAGCGCATTTTGCCATCCGGCCATGGCCATGGATCATCGTGGCCCTTGCTGCGCTTGTTATGTATCCGGACGAAGCCGATAAAGGAGCCACCTATGTTATGGTAATCCGCGATCTTCTGCCCATCGGTCTGCTGGGCCTGCTGATGGCAGCCTTTTTTGCCGCCTATATGTCTACAATGGCCTCTCAAACAGTTTGGGGGACCTCTTATGTGATCAACGACCTGTTCCGGCCATTTATCAGGCCCGGGGCCAGCGAAAGATATTACGTAAAAATTTCCAGGGTCACTGCTGTTCTGCTGATGGTGTTTTCGCTCATCGTGACCACGCAATTCAGTATGATCAGCGATGCCTGGCGTTTTATCCTCGCCTGCAGCGGTGGCATTGGCCTGGTATTGCTGTTGCGATGGTTCTGGTGGCGCATCAACGCCTGGTCAGAAATTGCCGCCATGATCGCACCCTATGCCATATATCCCATACTGGTTTTCAGGTACGGGTTCAATTACGAAACCATCCTGATCATTATTGTTGTTTGGTCTAGCCTTGTATGGCTGATTACTACATTTTTGACCAAACCCACCGAAGTGCAAACCCTGAAGGATTTTTATGAAAGGGTGCACCCCGGAGGTCCCGGATGGAAAAATATTGCCGCGCAGATGCCCCATGTAAAAGGCGATACCGGTTACCGCTCCCTCTTTCTCAGTTATGTGAGTGGGTGTATAATGGTGCTTTTCAGTTTGTTCGGCATTGGCCGGCTGATCTTTGCCGATTATCTTTCGGCCGGCCTGTATCTTTGTGTCGCTGCCATAGCAGCTGTTATCGTTTACGTTCAGCTGCAAAAAACAGGATGGGATACTGTGATCAAGTAAGGTCTTTTTGCATTTCTTAAAAAATTGCCTATGTGGAAAATACCGTATACCAGGCTTAAAAACAGAATTTACACCATCATGATTATTCCCCTGATGTTTCACCTATCCTCGTGTTTATCAGGGGAATGGCCGGGGCCGGCTGATATTTTTATCAACTGGGAAGTTGTCAGCAATACCTATAATGAAGAAGAAACCATGGTAAAAGCCATGTTTACCATGGAAAATGCCGGCAATACCACCCTGGGAAGTGATGGCTGGGAATTGTATTTTAACCAGTCTCCCCGTTATTTGCTTGATTTTGATGCAAGACCGGGTCTGCACCTGGAACGCATCAGCGGAGACTGGTATAGGATCACCCCACTCGAAGGATTTGAGCTGAAACCGGGCGAAACAACAAGTTTCACTTATGAAAGCCGGAACTGGTGGATCAAAGAATCGGATGCTCCAAAAGGCTTCTATTTTGTGTTTCACCATAATGATGGCCGGCAGCACTTTATGGAGGTCGAAAACATCATTATAAAGCCATTTGAGAGGCCGGAACAGCTCAGCCGGCACTTCAGGGACCAAATGCCTGTCCCTGATCCAGGATGGCAGTTTCATGAGAACAAAAAAATGACCTTGCTCAACGGTGACAAGCTGCCGTGGTTTATTCCGCAGGCTGTTTCAGTAAAAGCCGGCGACACGGATGTTTTGTTTTCGGAGAAATTTGTTATTCATTATGAAGAAGGCCTTGGGTTCGAAGCCCGATACCTGCAATCTATGTTGAATGATTTGCTGGGATGGGAGATTGATATCCAACCGGGTTTTTCGGGAGAAAGGTTTGGTATTGATCTTCTGTTCGATGACAGATCAGTGGGCCGGAACCCGGAATCCTATACCCTGCAAATCCGTGAAAATGGAAATATAGCCATTTGCGGTAGCGATAATTCCGGCGTTTTTTATGGCATACAAAGCCTGGTATCACTGCTTCCTTTTAATACAGAACAGACCGCTGAGCTTGTTTTGACCACGCTCAAGGCAGAAGATGCCCCACGATTCGGATACAGAGGCGTACATGTAGATGTATCGCGAAATTTTTTTCCTAAAGAAAGCATATTTAAACTCCTGGATATTCTGGCCTTCTATAAGATCAACACACTGCATATGCATCTTACCGACGACGAAGGCTGGCGCATAGAAATTCAATCACTGCCCGAACTGACAGCAACCGGGGGACAAAGAGGGCATACCACCAAAGACGCCAATGCACTTCACCCGGCTTTCGGTTCCGGGCCATTTCACCATGCCACAGGAAAAACAGGCGGCGGTTTTTACACCCAACAGGACTTTATTGACATTCTGCAATATGCAAGGGACAGGCATATCCGGGTTATTCCTGAAATAAACCTGCCTGGTCATGCCAGGGCGGCCATCAAAGCAATGGAAGCCCGCTATGAATATTACATGGAGCAAGGAGATGCGGAGTCTGCAGAGGAGTACCGTTTGATTGACCCGGAAGAACAGTCTAAATACCTGTCGGCCCAGTTATTTACAGATAATGTGGTTAATGTGGCCCGGGAATCGGTCTACCGCTTCTTTGAGACCGTAACCGGTGAAGTCATTGACATGTATGCAAAAGCCGGGGCAGTTCTGGAAATCATCCATGTGGGAGGCGATGAAGTGCCGGCGGGTGCCTGGACAAAATCCCCCATGATTGATGACAAAATGAACGAGCTTGCGTATATAAGCAAGCCGCAAAACATGCATGCCTATTTCACAGAAAGGGCGCTTGAGATCCTGTCGGCCCACGGTATTAATATGGCAGGTTGGGAGGAGGTTGCCCTGAAGGCTGACGCCTCCGGCCATCACGTTCCCAATCCTGATTTTGCCAATGGCCCGGTGATCCCCTATGTATGGAACAACCTCTGGGGTATGCAGGATCTGGGCTATCGTCTTGCCAACAGGGGTTTTCCGGTGATCCTCTGCCATGTTACCGCTTTTTATTTCGACCTCGCCTACAACAAAGACCCCGAAGAACCCGGACTTTACTGGGGTGGTTTTGTTAATACCCGGAGTGCCTGGCACTACAATCCCTATAATGTGTTCTGGACCACACTGAAAGACAATATGGGGCGGGAAATAGATACTGATCTGGAATACCAGGACATGGAACGCCTCAATGTATCTGCACGAGAAAATATCCTGGGATTGCAGGCGCAACTGTGGAGTGAAACAATCCTAAGTACCGACATGCTGGAATACTACCTCTTGCCAAAGCTCATTGGTTTTGCCGAATCTGCCTGGGCAAAAGAGCGGGTATGGGAAACGACCCCAGATCCGGAACTCAGGCAAAAACAGGTGGAGGAGATGTGGAATATATTTGCCAATAAACTGGCACAGCATGAGCTGCCCCGCCTTTCACATATTTTCGGAGGCTATAATTACCGAATCCCCCCGCCGGGTGCCGTCATTAAAGATGATATGCTAAAGGCCAATACCGAATTCCCGGGACTGATCATCAGGTACACCACCGACGGGTCAACACCCGATGCCAACTCTCCAATATATCAAGAAGCGGTATCTGCAGGCAATCAGTCAGTGAAGCTAAAAGCATTCGATGCTTCCGGCAGGTCAAGCCGCACGGTACGTCTTGGCAGGCATTAGGAGGCACCCGGAAAAAAATTTTGCACAGTTGCCGGGAATCCATTAGGTTTGTGATACCCGTTGGGGTATTTAAAAAACCCTACCGTATGGAAGACTTGCAAGACTTTGCACTCGGTGTGGACCATATCTCCGTCTGGTCCTTTATCTCTTATCTTGTATTGATTATCCTCATTGGCGTTTATGCTGCCCGTTTTTCGTCCAGGGGGATCTCCAATTTTTTTATCGGCGGACGAAAAATGGGAATG
This sequence comes from Bacteroidales bacterium, assembly GCA_003567205.1. GTDB lineage: Bacteria > Bacteroidota > Bacteroidia > Bacteroidales > UBA7960 > PUPG01. The sequence goes on along the minus strand of PXAA01000013.1, from coordinate 8,070 downwards.
CTAGTAGTGGCATTATCGGCTGTAGTGAGCGGACGTAGCGCCTGGCTGTTGCTGGGGGTTACCGGGATGTCGTTTGAAATGGGATTTTCGGCTTTGTGGGCCGTTTTGGGATATACCCTGGTCGAATTTTTCTTGTTTTTCTTCTATGCCCCGCGCATTAGGTACTTCAGTGAAAAATACGACTGCATCACGGTTCCTGATTTTTTCGCCGAACGCTTCAAAGACAGAAATGGTATGTTGCGCACTGTGGTGGTTACCATTATCATTATTTTTATGATCGCTTACGTGTCGGCCCAGTTTGTAGCCGGCGGAAAAGCCTTTGAATCGAGCTTTCACCTCACTGAAACCCAGGGCATCCTGCTGACCACAGCCATCGTTTTGTTTTACACTATGGTGGGCGGTTTTCTGGCCGTCAGCCTCACAGACACCATTCAAGGCCTGTTTATGATCGTCGCACTGCTGGTGCTTCCCATCATTGCCATATTGCACCTGGGTGGCTTCGGTGTTTTCTTCACACAGGCAAGCGCCCTGGGTGACGGACAATTTTTCAATCCGCTGGCCCTTGGTGCTGGTGCACTTATCGGTTTCCTGGGCATCGGGTTGGGATCGCCCGGGAACCCTCACATCATTGCCCGGTACATGTCAATAAAAGACCCGTCGAAACTCAAAACAGTCGCCATGGTGGGTACTTCGGCCAATGTAATAATGGGCCTGGGAGCCATCATCACCGGAATGGTCGGGCGGATCTATTTTCCGGATGTTTCCCTTTTACCCGGTGCTGACCAGGAAAACATATACCCAGTATTGGCCAGCCATCACCTCCACCCTATCCTGTTTGGTGTGGTGATCGCCAGCATATTTGCCGCCATCATGTCTACGGCCGATTCACAGCTTTTGGTGGCTGCTTCCGCACTGGTACGCGACATTTATGAAAAACTCATACACCGCCACCGGGAAATATCCCAAAAAAGACTGGTTTTGCTTAGCCGGCTGGTGGTGGTCCTGCTGGTTATTCTCGCCTTGCTGCTCGGACTGATGGCCGAAAAACTGGTGTTCTGGCTGGTTCTGTTCGCCTGGGCGGGGCTCGGCGCCGCCTTCGGCCCCACCTCTATACTGGCCCTCTTCTGGAAAGGGACAACCCGGGCAGGCATGATGGCGGGTATGATCTCCGGCGCACTGACAGTGATCCTGTGGATACGCATACCCCTGCTGGCCAACCTGATCTATGAACTTATCCCCGGCTTTATCATCGCATTGATTGTGACCGTAGTGGTAAGCCGCTTCACAAAAAAACCGGATGAGGTAAATGCATTGTATGATGCCATGCATCGTTAAGTAAACCGCAACGACCTGACCAGGCAGCTCAGAAAATAAAAAACAATGCCACCCCGGCTACGCTGATCACGGCGCCAAGCAATTCTTTCCAGGTGATCTGCTGTTTGTAAAGCAGGTAAGTTGCCGGCAGTATAAGAATGGGCGAAATGGACATGATGGTGGAGGCAATGCCCGTGGCTGTGTATTTTACGGCGATCAGGGAAGATGAAACACCCAGGAACGGACCAAAGGTAGCCCCCAGGAGCATAAGCCACAAAGCAGTGCGATTTGTTAGTGCATTGCCCACAGCACCCCATTTTCTGAAGAAATGGATCACAATGCTAAATCCGATAATGCCTGCCATAACGCGGATCTGTGTGGCTGAGAAAGCATCATAGTCGCGCATCCCGAATTTACTAAGCACCAGTCCCACAGCTTGTCCCAAAGCCCCCAGCAGCGCATAAATGACCCCTGTAACGGGTATATGTTCCGGCAATTTGCCTGGCTTCGTCCGCTGACCACGTTTGTGAAGGATAACCATGGCAATCCCGGAAAGGGTCAGGGCCATGCCGCCCATATGAATCCATGCCAGGGTCTCGCCCATAAGAAGCCATCCCACAAAGGCGGCAATGGGTGGAACAAGGGTCATGATAAGTAGCGACAGCCTGGAGCCGATTACCGTAAAGGCTTTAAATAAAAAAAGATCACCGATCACAAAACCTACCAACCCGCTGAGGGCCAGCCATAACCAGTTAAAAGACGTGGCATCGGACGGAAAGGGCATATCGCGCCGTATCCACGAAAAAACAGCCAGGAGCGCCAACGCCATGACCAACCGGATAATGTTTACGGGCACGCTGCCCACCTTCCGGCTTGCCACTTCAAAAGAGATGGCCGTCACCGTCCAGCAAATGGCGGTGACCAGGGCCGCCAGCTCCCCTATTCTAAATTCCATGCGATGAATATTTCAGGGCAAAGGTAAGGATAATGGAATGATGCAAAAGAAATAAAGCCGCCTCCCTTGGGAACGGCTTTATTCACAACCAAAACCAAAAAACCAAACAGTAAACCTCCCAGGTGTTTCCGGGAGGGATAGCTATAAATCTACCAACGTCCGCGGCCCATATGGGGTGAACGTACACCTGACCGGCCCATTGTGGTACGACCACCTGGCCTGCGCATGGTTCTGCTATCGAAAATAATGCGCTGTTCTTCGGTAAGTATTTCACGAATGGCCTGTCGATGAGCTACATTCTCCTTGAGCTGTGCGTTGCGCAAAGCCGTCATTTCATCAATCACCTGGTTGACGTCGCCATCGCTTGTACCTGTAATCAGGCTGCGCTTGCGCGCACGCAACTCGTCCATCTGGTTGCGGTGTTTTGTACCTTGCTCTGTTTGACGCAGGCGCAATTCCTTGATTTGTGCTTCCTGTTCCTGGGTGAGTTCAGGAATCATCAGACAGTATTCGATAGCAGCCCTCTGAGGCCGTTCGATGCGTTCTACAGCCCGTTCAGCGAATCTTTGCGGACGTCCATCCACTGCCCTTCCGCCACGCTGGGCCGTTGCTTCTGCAGAGAGAAACATAGTGAAAGCAAATAATGAGATTACAAACATTTGTGTTTTCATAATACATTTAATTTAAGATGATTCTTCTGTTCACTCTTTTTGATGTGTAACCTGATAAAAAGTTTAATGTGGGTGAATAAAAAAAGAAGATTCCGGTTCGAAACAAAATCTGTACCGGATTGTTTTACATCGAAATGATTGTTATTTTTGTGGACGAAAGCAAACCCAATCCAAATGCCAAAATTTGATTATATGAACTGGAAAGTGATCCCACCTAAAATACTGATAGTTAGTGTTATTGTCCTGTTTGCCGTCCTGATGCGGCTTGTTCCGCATTACCCGAATTTTACCCCGGTAGCAGCCATTGCCCTTTTTGCAGGCGCACATCTTGGCAAGCGCTGGCTGGCCTTTTTGGTTCCCCTTGCGGCATTGTTTATCAGTGACCTCTTTCTGGGGTTTCATAATATGATGATCCCCGTATACCTGGGCTTTGCACTCATTGTCCTGCTGGGGACCCTCATGCGAAACAACATACGGGTTCCATATGTAATCGGTGGATCGCTTGCCGGTTCCCTGCTGTTTTTCCTGATCACGAATTTTGCCGTATGGGCGCTCACCCCTTACTATCCCAATACCTTTCAGGGGCTGATCACATCCTATACGATGGCCATCCCGTTTTTTCATACCAGCATTTTGGGTGACCTGTTTTATAATACCGTGTTTTTCGGCGGATTTTACCTGGTACAACAATATTACCCTGCGCTGAAACTTGCAAATAAAGAAAAGTGACCCTATACAAATGGCACTGACATTTTTCAAAATACCGCGTAATAAAAAGTTTAACTACAGGCCCGTATATTACGACCAGAAAAAAGAAGAGCGTGAGAAGCGGCAAAAAGCAGCCCTGGAGGAGGATAGCGGAGATTATGAAAAAGCCCTCAGAGATCGTCTGCAAATGCGGTGGAAACGTACTTCAGGGGTCAGAAGCAGGCGTGCTTCAACCCAGCGTTTGCTGATCATATTCGTGGTGATGTTTTTATTGCTTTATTTGATTTTCTTCATATGAATCCATAAAATATAAGACCTACATGTCGGATGTGATCAAGTTGTTGCCCGATGCCGTAGCCAACCAGATCGCTGCAGGAGAAGTGATACAAAGGCCTGCTTCGGCAGTGAAAGAATTGTTGGAAAATGCCATCGATGCAGGCGCAGACAGCATCCGGCTGATTATTAAAGATGCCGGGAAAACCCTGATCCAGGTTGTAGACAATGGCGTAGGGATGACGGAAACCGATGCCAGCCTATGTTTTGAACGCCACGCAACATCCAAGATACAGCAAGCCAGCGATTTGTTTTCTATCCGTACGATGGGCTTCCGTGGGGAGGCACTGGCCAGTGTGGCTGCCATTGCTCGAGTGGAACTAAAAACCCGCACCGTTGACGAGCAGATCGGCACTGAGGTGATCGCTGAGGCGGCCAAATTACAATCCCGGAATCCCTGTAATTGTCCGAAGGGAACCAGCATCTCCGTAAAAAACCTGTTTTTCAACACCCCTGCACGGCGAAACTTTCTGAAATCAGACAATGTGGAGAAACGGCACATTTTGCATGAATTGCAGCGCATAGCCATTGCCAGGCCCGATATTTCGTTTCATTATTACCAGAACAACCAACTGACACATCAGCTCAACAAAAGCAAGTTAAAACAACGTATTGCCAATCTCTTCGGGAGCAATTACAACCAGCGCCTGGTCCCTGTAGATGAAAATACCCAGATCGTTAAGATCAGCGGTTTTGTTGGTAAGCCCGAATATGCCAAGAAAGTCAGGGGGGAACAGTTTTTCTATGTAAATCAGCGCTACATCCGGTCGCCCTATCTTAACCATGCCGTAGAAAGTGCCTTTAAAGAACTGATCCCTGAAGGTGCCCATCCTTCGTTTTTTCTTTTCCTGGAAACAGCGCCCGAACAGATCGATGTGAATGTACATCCCACAAAAACGGAGATCAAGTTTCAGGACGACAATTACATTTACCAGATCATCAAAGCGGCGGTAAAACGTTCGTTGGGAAGCTACAACCTCAGTCCCAGCATCGACTTTGAGCAGGAATCGGCCTTTGATGATGACAGGCCCGTTAAAGACCGCCCCATTAAACCCCCATCCATTACCATTAATCCGGACTATAACCCCTTTGAAACAGGCCGATCGCATAAACACAGTACATCCGGTGAGCTGCCGGGCAGGATCAGCCCGAAACAATGGGAGAAACTATATCCTGCAGACGTCGATCTGCCTGTTTCAGGAGATGCGGACGACGGGAAACAATTTGTTATCAGCCCAGACTGGGAAAGCAGGGAAGCTGAAGAAAACGGCCAGAAAAAGTTTTTTCAATTGCATGCCCGTTATATTCTGACACCGGTAAAATCGGGGATTATGATCATTGACCAGCAGAGAGCACACGAAAGGATATTGTTCGAAAAGTTCAATCGCAATGTAGCCTCAGGAAAAGCCGCATCTCAGCAATTGCTTTTTTCGGATCAGATCAGACTCACGGAAAATGAGGCCGAAATACTTAAAGAAATTATTGAAGTAGTACAGGATTGTGGTTTCTCAATCAGGATTTTGGAAAATAATGAATTTGAAATAAATGCCATCCCCGCCGGCCTGTCTGAAGACCTTGCCCTGGAGGATGTGCTGGAAGGCCTCATCGAAAACGTGCATAAAAACAGGGAGGAATTCAGAAAAGACATGCAGAATAATGTGTTACGGGCCATGGCCAAACGCATGGCTGTAAGGCATGGAAAAGCTTTGACAGAAGAAGAAATGTCCTCCATTGTCAACAACCTGTTTGCATGCGAAATACCCCAGTTTACCCCCTCCGGCAAAATCGTATTGCAGATTATCAGCCATCTTGAACTGTCTGAACGCTTCAAGTAATACTAAAATCGTATTTTTGTCCTTTAATAGCTAAACAAACTAATATAATGATGCAATACAGACCTGCCGGATTTAACATGATGCCTTTGGTGGTAAAGAATCTACTGATTATAAACGGACTGTTTTTTCTTGCCACGATCTCCATGGCTGGTGCATTTCATTTTGATCTGATAAAGTCATTGGGCCTGCATATGCCCGGTTCACCCGATTTTGAGCCCTACCAGTTCGTCACCCACATGTTCATGCACGCCAACTTCTCACATATCTTTTTTAATATGTTTGCGCTTTGGATGTTTGGCACTGCCATCGAAAACCTGATGGGACCGAAACGTTTCCTGGCCTATTACCTGATCACAGGATTCGGGGCTGCCTTTTTGCATTTGGGGGTCAATTATCTTGAAATGGTCAGCCTGCGGTCTGAACTGCTGGCTGCCGGCTATTCAACAAGCGATCTCAGGCAGTTCATCGAATCGGGCTCCTACCGGCTTCTTCCCGGGGTTTCGGAGCGTACACTGGTCAATTATCTGACCAAATACTTTATTCCCACCGTAGGTGCCTCTGGTGCCGTATTCGGCATTTTGCTGGCTTTCGGAATGTTCTTTCCAAACAGCTACATATACCTGTTTTTTGCCATTCCCATCAAAGCAAAATATTTTGTAATGGCATACGGTGCCCTTGAACTATTCTTTGGTATAGCCAACCGTCCGGGCGACAATATTGCTCACTTTGCCCACCTGGGCGGTATGTTGTTTGGATTTCTGCTGATCAGGTACTGGCGGCAAAAGCGAAAGATTTACTATTAAGACCCGTTCACCGCATCACAATAAGTTATGAGACAGTCAATATTTGAGGAAATAAAACAATTTTTTATACGTGGATCGGTACTGTCGAGGCTGATTGGTGTCAATGTGGCCATATTTGTTTTTATAAACCTGCTGCGCGTATTCTTTTTTCTGTGGAATGCTGGCGGGGTATCAGAGTCCATAACCCATTGGCTGGGCATTTCTTCCAATATCCACGTGGTGCTTCAACGCCCCTGGACGCTGTTCACCTATATGTTCCTGCATTTTGAGTTTTTCCACATCCTTTTTAACATGATCGTGCTCTATGTCGGGGGGCGATTGTTCAGCGATTTTATTGGCCACGACCGCCTGACAGCCACCTATTTGCTTGGGGGGCTGGCCGGAGCAATCTTTTATATTGCCGCCTTTAACATTTTTCCCGTATTCGAAGATGTCGTGGCATACGCAGTGGCCATCGGGGCTTCTGCATCCGTACTGGCCATTTTTATTGCCATTGCCGTTTACATGCCCAACTACCAGTTGCCCTTGCTACTACTGGGGCGTGTACGGCTTAAATATATTGCCATTTTCTTTGTTGTATTGGATGTGATCAGTATTGACAAGGGCAACCCGGGAGGACACCTTGCGCATCTTGGCGGCGCATTATGGGGATTTATATACGCAAGCATGCTGAAATCGGGAAGGGACCCGGCCCTGGTGCTCGGCTTCTATCTGGGTAAAATTGGCAAGCTGTTTCGCAGAAAGCCACGGCTGAGGGTTGAATATACCAGTCAGCGGCCGGTGACAGACGAAGAATACAACCGCATCCGGACAGATCACCAGCAAAGAATCGACAAGATCCTGGATAAGATATCCAAAAGTGGCTACGACAGCCTTACAAAAGAAGAAAAAGAGATATTGTTCAGGTCGGGCGACAAATAAAAAGGCATGCCTTTCAAACTCATTTCTGACTTCTCTCCCACCGGTGACCAGCCGGAAGCAATTGCCGAACTGGTTCGTGGTATCAATGATGGCCTGCCTTTTCAAACCCTTCTGGGCGTGACGGGTTCAGGAAAGACCTTTACCATTGCCAATGTTTTGCAACAAGTACAGCGCCCCACCCTGGTGTTGAGCCATAACAAAACGCTGGCCGCCCAGCTATATGGCGAATTCAGGCACTTTTTTCCGAAAAATGCCGTAGAATATTTCGTTTCCTACTACGACTATTATCAACCGGAGGCATATATCCCGACCACAAACACTTATATTGAAAAGGATTTATCTATTAATGATGAAATAGAGAAATTACGCCTGAGCACCACCAGCGCATTGTTGTCGGGCCGTCGCGATGTAATCGTTGTAAGCTCAGTATCATGCATTTACGGCATTGGAAATCCGGATGATTTTAGCAAAAACACCATCAGGCTGGAAGCCGGAGACATCATAAGCCGCAATAAATTGCTTCACCGGCT
>PXAA01000057.1 GCA_003567205.1 Bacteroidales bacterium | reverse complement strand
CGCTGAATGCTACGCTATCACGTACCATCAATACTTCGGGAACCACCATTGCGGTGTTGCTGATTATTTTCCTGTTCGGTGGTGAGGTGATCCGTGGCTTTGCCTTCGCCCTGATGATCGGGGTGGCCGTTGGAACGTATTCGTCCCTGTTTAACTCGGCACCCATTGCCTACGATCTTTTGACCATGAAGGATAAAAATATAAACAGAAAATAATGATCTGGTTACCTGATGCGGCCACAAGCCGCATCAGTAGTATATACGCAAATATCAACCAAAACCTGGGAGGAAATTATTATGCATATGCAATCAAAACAATCATTTTACGGTGTAATGGCTGCAGCCATCTTTTTCACGGCATCTCTGTTTGCCGGCTGTGCCGGGCCTGAAACTGTCGAAATACCCACATTCTGCGAAAACTACCGCACGCATGTGGAAATACTCTCTGCCGATGAGATGGAAGGCCGAGCCCCTGCTACACCTGGTGGCGAAAGGGCCAAACAATACATTAAGGGAGAATTTCAACGCATCGGGCTTAAACCTGCCCTGGGCGACACCTATTTTCAGCCTGTTCCCCTGGTGGAAATTACCGGTTATAATTTTTCCGACCTGACCATTACCGATGGAAGCAAGGAAATGTCTTATGCCTATCTTGACGATATGGTAATCGGTACCTATCTCCTGCAGGATTATTCTGCCTTGGAAAACAGTGAGCTGGTTTTTGCAGGTTACGGCGTTGTTGCCCCTGAGTATGGCTGGAACGACTACGAAGGTTTGGATGTGGAAGGCAAGACCGTTGTGGTCCTGGTCAATGATCCTGGCTTTATTCTTGAGGATGAGGAGATATTCAATGGCCGGGCAATGACATATTACGGCCGCTGGACCTATAAATTTGAGGAAGCGGCCCGCCAGGGTGCTGCCGGTGCTTTGATCATCCACCAGACCGAGCCTGCCAGCTATGGCTGGGATGTGGTCAGAAATTCATGGTCAGGTACGCAGTATGGCATCGGGGAAGATAGCGGACAGCCCAGACTGGAAGCCGAAGGATGGATACAAGAAGCGGTTGCCCGTGAGTTGTTTGAAACCATCGACATGGACCTGGATGAGGTACTGGCCAGTGCGGTTAGTCCTGATTTTAAAGCATTCTCCATGGGCCTGTACGCCAATCTGGACTTCAACAATGAGTTTCAATACTCAGATTGTCATAATGTGATTGGATACATCGAAGGCAGCGAATACCCTGAAGAAACCATTGTGTATATGGGACACTGGGATCACCTGGGTATGGTGGAAACGGAAGACGGCGTGGACATCTATAACGGGGCCGTTGATAATGCCACGGGTGTAGGTGCCCTATTGTCTATTGCTGAGCGTTTTATGTCACAGGATGAACAACCCGGACGCTCCATCGTTTTTATGGCCGTTACAGCAGAAGAAAGCGGCTTGCTGGGGTCCAGGTTTTATGGTGAGAACCCGGTATTCCCACTTGCGACAACAGTGGGTGGCATCAATATCGATGCCCTCAATGTATATGGCCCCACCTGGGATGTATCCGTGGTTGGTTATGGAAACTCTGAAATGGAAGAATACCTCCGTGGCCATGCCGAAGCACAGGGACGTCATCTGGTACCTGAACCAACCCCGGAAGCAGGCTATTTTTACCGTTCCGACCATATCAGCTTGGCCAGGCAGGGCGTTCCGATGATCTATGCACAGGGTGGCACCGATTATATTGGCCGGGATGCTGCTTATGCAGAAAAAGTTGCACAAGACATGGCAGGCCGCTATCATGCGCCCACTGATGTTATTCACGACAAATGGGTGTGGGACGGTATGCACCAGGATTTGTGGATGTTTTATGAGCTGGGTAAAGAACTGGCCAACAGCGACGATTTCCCCAACTGGTATGAGGGCAATGAATTTCGTCAACTTCGTGACGAAAGTGCAGATAAACGCAGAAAGCAGTAAGGGTAAATTGCCGTTTCAGCCACTTTTATGTTCTTTACGGTTGCAACGATTACTTTATTGGTGGCCCTGAGTTTTGCAGTGGTTAAATCCATCAGATGGGGGATGGCCGAAAGATATATGCATGCATTTGCAGGCTTTACAATTTTGCTTTGTGAAATAGGTATTGCTTTCCTTTTCGCAAGGAATCCAACCAGAGATCCATATTGGTTCCATGGAGTGCTGAAAGCGAAAACACCTGGAGATTGTGGTTGATTTTTCTTAAATTGTTTATCGCGGTGTTGTAATCAAACGGGATGAAATCCATAAGATCTGTTTTGTTGATAATGCAATGGGAAGCCTCGTGAAACATGGGAGCATATTTAATGGGTTTGTCATCCCCTTCTGTGACGCTAAAGACGACCACACGCTGGTGCTCACCGAGGTTGAAAAGAGCCGGGCAAACCAGATTTCCCACATTTTCAATAATCAGCAATGAATTCTTTGACGGTTTCAGCTTTTTTATTGCGTGGTTTACAGCCATTGCATCCAGATGGCAACCGTTTCCTGTGTTTATCTGTAAGACATTAACTCCGGTCTTGCTTATCCTGTCTGAATCAAGCGAGCCAAACTGATCACCTTCAATAACATATATATCTGTTTCGGACTTCAGGGCTTCAATGGTTTTAATGATAAAAGTGGTTTTTCCTGATCCGGGTGATCCCATCATGTTTATTGTAAGGATCTGTTTACTATCCAATATTTTTTTATTTTCAGCAGCCACCCTGTTGTTGTTCTCCAGCACATTCTCGGCGACCAGCATTTCATTATGATTGCAACCACATGTTTCGCACATTTTTGAAAAGGTTTTATGGTTAATATTTATATTTTATTCAATAGGCTCATCTCCTGACATTATGGATTGCACGTTTAATTCTTTGCCTTTGGTTATATTGCATTCAAAAGTTCCACAAACAGGACAAACAGTCAGGAAACCATCGGGAGCGAATTGTTTTTCGCATGAAAGGCACATTGCTGTGGCCGGAATTATATTTATGTTAAGCCTTGTCTTCTCCAACGAGGTGTTCTTTGTGGCCATCTTAAATGAGAATTCAAGTAAATCGGGCACAATGCCTGCCAATTCACCGATATCCACATTTATTCCGGTGACTTTCCGCACACCTTCCCGTTTTGCCACCTTTGATGTGATATCTGCAATGCGCATGGCGATTCCCAATTCATGCATGGTTTTTCCCCGTTTTATAATGTTGAGTGATTATTTCCTTAGCATATTCTTGGCAATTGTTCGCCAGAAAGCATACCCACAATCCGTGTTCCACCGATCTTTGTTTTCATGACGACTTTCCCATGATTTTCCTGGCTTATTTCTCCGATACGGCAAGCCTCTTTTCCCAGTGGATGGCTTCTCAATCGTTCTATAATCTCCTGGCTTTTTTCTTTTTCTGCGACAATTAACATTTTCCCTTCATTGGCAACATACAAGGGGTCAAACCCAAGCATATCGCAAATCCCCCTTACCTCTGGCCTGACGGGGGTCAGATCTTCATGCACGATGATACCAAATTTTTTGCCTTCGACCAATTCACAAAGACTGCTTGCCACCCCGCCCCTTGTGGGATCCCGCATAAACTTAATTCCTCCCGGAAATTCTGTAATTCCATTTAACAGCAAATTAAGAGGGGCACAGTCTGACTGAATGTTAATGGCCCCTTCCATATGATTTCTGGCCGCCATCACCGCCATGCCATGGTCACCAATATAGCCGGTAATAATAATATGGTCACCGGCACATATCAATTCTGTTGTTGTCTGCCTGGTTTTGTCAGCCGGCAGGACCCCTATCCCAGAGGTATTGATAAATAGTTTATCGCATTTTCCTTTTTCAACCACTTTCGTATCACCGGTAACGATAAATATCCCGGCTTTTGCAGCCTCTGTTGCCATAGAAGAAACAATGGTTTCCAGGTCATTAAGAGGGAATCCTTCTTCGATGATGAATCCGGCACTCAAACAATAAGGTTGAGCGCCAACGGCAACCAGGTCGTTGATGGTTCCGCAAACGGCCAGTT
>PXAA01000027.1 GCA_003567205.1 Bacteroidales bacterium | reverse complement strand
TTCGCTGGATATCTTCCCTTAATTCCGGGAAACTCAAACAGCCTTCATTAAAGAACCAGGGTTTTCCGGTTTGTTCAAGGATCTCCGCATTAATGAATACCTTTTTGAATCCTTCCAGTGCGGGTTCATCCTCCGAAAATGGGCTGGCGTCTATTAAAAAAAGCCGGATGCTTTTTCCAACCTGGGGAGCTGCCATCCCTACTCCCTGTGCCTTGTACATGGTTTCCCACATGTCTTCAATCAGTGTGGCAAGGCCAGGATAATTTTTGTCAACGGGCTTTGTCCTTGTTTTTAAAACAGGGTCGCCGTATGCCAGTATGGGTAAAACACTCATGATCTTTTTTTCATTGACCGTTGTTCAAGATAGTATTGCAGAATAATGGTGGCGCTGATGGTATCGACAAGGGCTTTATTCTGTCTTGCCTTTTTCTTCAGGCCGGCATCTATCATTGTCTGTATAGCCATTTGGGACGTAAAACGTTCGTCTATTCTTTCAACAGTAATGTGGGGGAATTGTTTGCGTACCTGCCTTACAAAAGGTTCAATATACCTGGAAGCATCTGAGGCGCGGTGCTGCATGTCAAAAGGTTCGCCGATTACAATGCATTCGACATCTTCTTTCTGACAATAATCCTTTAAAAATGAGATTACGTCTTTTGAATGTACGGTGGTTAATCCGCCGGCTATTAACTGTAAATCGTCGGTAACCGCCAATCCCACCCTTTTTCTGCCGTAATCTATGGCCAAAATCCTTCCCATCCTGGCTTTTTGTGCAAAGATACACAATCATCAATTATATTTATGGGAAACGGTTTGCCAAAGGGCAGAAATAAGTCCTATATTTGTAAAGTTTGTTGAGTTGTTGAAATGCTAAATACCATGGATCAGTTGAGAGAAACCATTGAGGCAGCGTGGGAGGATCGTGCCATGTTGTCGGACGGTTGGGTGCGGCAAAGCATTGATGAGGTGATTGCCCTGCTGGATGCTGGCCGCCTGCGGGTGGCTGAAGAACGTGATGGTCGCTGGCTGGTCAATGAGTGGGTTAAGAAGGCGGTAATCTTATATTTCCCCATGCGCCAGATGGAAACCATCGAGGCCGGGCCTTTTGAATTTCATGATAAGATTCCCCTGAAGCGTGGTTACAAGCAATTGGGCGTGCGCGTGGTACCCCATGCCATTGCCCGTTACGGGGCATACCTGGCTCCCGACGTTGTGATGATGCCATCTTATGTAAATATTGGTGCATACGTTGACTCCGGCACCATGGTGGATACCTGGGCAACTGTTGGCAGTTGTGCACAGATCGGAAAAGGGGTTCATCTGAGCGGTGGGGTTGGCATTGGCGGGGTGCTGGAACCGGTTCAGGCTGCCCCGGTGATTGTGGAAGATCACGCATTTATTGGCTCGCGGTGCGTTGTTGTGGAAGGAGTGCACATCGGAAAAGAAGCGGTATTGGGAGCCAATGTGGTATTGACAGCATCCACCAGGGTTATAGATGTAAGTGGTACGGAAGCCGTCGAATACAAGGGGCACATTCCCGGGCGTGCCGTGGTCATTCCGGGTACTGTCCCCAGGCAGTTTGCGGCCGGAAGCTACCAGGTTCCCTGTGCCTTGATTATTGGAGAAAGAAAAGAAAGCACCGACCGGAAAACAAGCCTGAATGATGCGCTAAGGCAGCATCAGATAGCCGTTTAATTCAGCAAAAATTAAAGCCATGCCACGCATTTCCGGAGTGATTATTGCATATAATGAGGAGCAGTACATTGAACAATGCATCCGTTCTTTGCAGAAAGTGGCGGATGAAGTAGTGGTAGTGGATTCGTGTTCAACCGATCGCACCCCGGAAATATGTAAATCGCTGGGGGTTTCTTTTTATGAACAAGCCTTTTTGGGCTATATTGAACAAAAGAATTTTGCCTTACAAAAAGCCACCTATGATCACGTATTATCACTGGATGCTGATGAGGCGCTTTCTGACAGGCTGGTGGCTTCCATTTTGAATGTTAAGGAAAGCTGGACACATGATGCCTATTGTTTTAACCGGCGCAACAGGTTTTGCGGGCACTGGCTCCGGTACACCAATCATTACCCCGACCGGAAACTCAGGTTATGGGACCGTAAAAAGGGGCATTGGGGGGGTGTTAATCCACACGATAAAGTGATTATGGACAAATCAGCCTCCGTGGGATTTTTAAAGGGCGATTTATTGCACTGGATGTGCGATTCTTTTGAAGAACACCTGGATACAATAAACCGTTTCAGTACCATTGCGGCCAGGGAGGCATTCAACCGGGGGGTAGCTTGTTCGTCATGGAAAGTTGTGTACAAAACCATGTGGCGTTTTATTCAGCATTACATCATTAAGCGCGGCTTCCTGGATGGATATATGGGTCTTGTGGCCAGCTGCCAGGATGCGTTTTTGTGTTTTCAGAAATATGTTAAACTGCGTTATATGATACGCGAAAAAAAACAGAAAAATACACATGACATTTGATCATGATGTACAAGAGGTAACCGGGGTGTTAAAAAAAGGGGGTGTGATATTGTATCCCACTGACACCATTTGGGGAATAGGTTGCGATGCCACCAATTCGAAGGCGGCTGACAGGATATTCCGTATCAAGGAGCGCATGATAGAAAAATCTATGATTATCCTGGTGAGCGATATGGAGATGTTACAGGAATATGTTTCTGATGTGCCTGAAATAGTCCGGGAGTTGATAGCAAGCGTTGAGGAACCGCTTACCATTATTTACCCCGGGGCACGTAACCTGCCGAAAAATGTTCTCGCCGAAGATGATTCCATAGCTATCCGTATTCCCAGGCATGATTTTTGCCAGGCCATTATCCAATCTCTGAATAAACCCATTACTTCCACTTCGGCCAACCTGAGTGGCACGCCCAATCCTTTTGCTTTTAGCGGTATTGCGGATGCCATTAAAGAGTCAGTTGATTATATAGTACCCGTAAGGTACCAGTACATTGTAAGGCTCAGGCCTTCGACCATAATCCGGATTGACCCGGATGGTGAAATGCATATCGTGAGGAACTAATGATTTATAGATTGTTGAGTTGTTGAGTTGTTTATTTAAATCCCAGTTGGTGATTTCATTATCAGAACATTTAGACCATCGAATATTTGAAGTGGTGTCGGAGGCAGGCCTTGAGACGGGTAAGCAGGTTTACGTCATTGGGGGCTGGGTGCGTGACATCCTGCTGCAAAGGCCTTCAAGAGACATTGACATTGTTGTGGTTGGCAGTGGCATTGACCTGGCTGCATTGGTAAGGGAGAAACTGGGCCGAAAAGGACGCCTGAAGGTCTTCAACAGTTTTGGCACAGCCATGCTCAGGTATCAAAGCTGGGAGGTGGAATTTGTGGGGGCGCGAAAGGAATCCTACCGTGTTGATTCACGAAAGCCCATTGTTGAAGATGGAAGCCTCGCAGACGATATGCGCCGCAGGGACTTTACCATTAATACAATGGCCATTAGTCTTAATAAGAAAGACTATGGTAAGCTGTTGGATTCCTATGGCGGGATACAGGATTTACAAAACAAGCTCATCCGCACCCCATTGGACCCGGATTTGACTTATTCGGATGATCCTCTGCGGATGATGCGTGCCATTCGTTTTGCCGCCCAACTGGACTTTAAGGTGGATGCCGCCTCTTTTGAGTCAATCCGCAGAAATGCCGAACGCATTCGCATTGTATCGATCGAACGGGTAATGGATGAATTCAATAAGATCATGCTTTGTGATGTTCCCGGGAAAGGCCTCAAAATGTTGAGGGCATCCGGTCTTTTGAAGCATTTTTTCCCCGAACTGGATGCCATGCACGGGGTGGAGGTTGTGAACGGCAACGCCCATAAAGACAATTTCTTTCATACAATCCAGGTGCTGGACAACCTGGCCATGCAGACCAATGACCTTTGGCTGCGCTGGGCTGCCTTGCTTCATGATATTGCCAAACCTGCCACAAAGCGTTATGACGAAAAGATAGGCTGGACTTTTTATGGACATGAGTTTTTGGGCAAGAAAATGG
>PXAA01000020.1 GCA_003567205.1 Bacteroidales bacterium | reverse complement strand
TGTGGGACGTGCTGGAATCGAACCAGCGACCTCATGCCTGTCAAGCATGCGCTCTGAACCAACTGAGCTAACGCCCCGGTCAATCAATTTATCCCCCGGGTCGGGCCGACAAAAATAATAAAAATTAATAAATGGACTACCTTTACTAAAGCGGCAAGTTCCCATGTTTTTTCGGGGGTGAATTTTCCCGTTTGTTCTCTGTCATTTCGAGGGCCTGGATGAGTTTCAGCCGGGTATGGCGCGGGTAGATCACCTCATCGATATAGCCAAGGCCGGCGGCTTTGTAGGGGGTGCAGAATTTTTCCCGGTAGTCCTCAACGGCTTTGGCTTTCTCTTCTTCATTTTTTTTATTGCGGTAGAGGATGTTCACGGCCCCTTCGGGACCCATCACAGCGATTTCCGCTGTGGGATATGCGTAATTGACGTCCCCTCCCAACTGTTTGCTCGACATAACACAGTAAGCCCCGCCATAAGCTTTCCTGGTAATGACGTTGATTTTCGGCACGGTGGCTTCGGCATAGGCATATATTAGCTTGGCCCCGTGTTTGATAATGCCGCCAAATTCCTGGTCTGTGCCGGGCAAAAATCCAGGCACGTCGGTAAACGTTATGATGGGGATGTTGAAGGCATCGCAAAACCGGACAAAGCGGGCTGCTTTTACGGAGCCATCGATGTCGAGCACACCGGCCAGGGCGGCTGGCTGGTTTGCAACGAAACCTACGGGTTTGCCATTGAGCCGGCCAAATCCGATCACTATGTTTTTTGCATACTGCGGCTGCACCTCAAAAAAGTTGTGGTCGTCAACAACACTGTGGATGATCTCTTTGATGTCGTAAGCTTTGTTAGGATTGTCGGGCACAAGCTGCTGCAGTTTGTCATCGGTGCGATGGGCGGAGTCGGTACAAGGCTTAACCGGGGGATCTTCCATATTATTGGAAGGCAAAAAGCTCAGCAATTCGCGAATCATCATCATGGCCTGCTGGTCATCTTCGGCACGGAAATGGGCGACTCCGCTTTTGCTGTTGTGGGTGGTTGCCCCACCCAGTTCGTTCTTGGTCACTTCTTCGTGCGTTACGGTTTTTATGACATCAGGACCGGTAACAAACATATAGCTGGTTTCTTTGGTCATGAAGATGAAGTCTGTCAGTGCAGGGGAGTAAACGGCGCCTCCGGCACAGGGCCCCAGGATGGCGGAAATTTGCGGAACCACCCCGCTGGCGCGGACATTTTGCATGAAAATATCGGCATATCCGGCAAGGCTTTCCACCCCCTCCTGTATGCGGGCACCGCCACTATCGTTAAGCCCGATCAGCGGGGCGCCCATTTTCATGGACAACTCCTGCACCTTTAATATTTTATCGGCATTGGCACGGCTCAGGGAACCGCCAAAGACACTGAAATCCTGGGCAAACACATACACCAGCCGGCCGTCAATTTTGCCATAGCCGGTTACGATGCCGTCGCCGGGGATCTTTTGTTTTTCCATGCCAAAGTCGTGGCAGCGGTGCACCACCAGTTTGTCGAGTTCCACAAATGTTTCCGGGTCAAGGAGGTAGTTGATGCGTTCACGGGCCGTTTTTCTGCCGCTGGCATGGATTTTCGCTATGCGCTCCGGTCCACCACCCAGTTCTGCTTCGTGGTGGCGCTTGTCCAGCTCGTTGTATTTGTCTTCTTTTGTGTGTTCCATAACAGGATCAATACTATTGGGAATGGTTTATGATTTTGTGTCTTCGGTGGCGAATTCTATCGTGACCAATTCCTGCCGGGCATCCACACTCTGGCCTTCGATGGCATTAACAGAGCGGACGATACCGGCTTTTGGTGCTTTAAACTCGCTTTCCATCTTCATGGCAGCGATCACCACCAGGGTTTGTCCGGCCTCCACGGCATCGCCATCTTTTATATAAACCTTCACCACCTTGCCGGGTATTGGAGAAGTGATAATGGCTTCGTCGTCATCCTCCTGTCCATGGCGCCGGCTGGCCAGGTATTTTGATTCAGCATCGATGATCTCTACTTCATAGGTGTTTTTAAAGGTGTTTACATGGTATTTCTTGATGCCGTTTACCGGGATCAATTCCACGTTGTAGGATTTGTTTTTGTGCAGGATGGAATAACTACCTTTTCCTATCTGTACAAAATCGAGGGAATATTCTTTGCCATCGACGGCCACAAGTAGTTGGTCGTTTTGCCGGCTCAGTATTTCAACCCGCGCGATCCGGTTTTGAAGCTTTACTTCGTACGACATATTTTTTTGTTTATAATTTTAAAACATTGCGCACCCTGTTATAATCTTTCCAGTTGTTCTTTAGTGCGGTCATTTCCCTGGGGCTGGCTTTTTTTATTTTCCTGAGATATTCCATAAGGGCCGTGATCATCACAATGTCTTCGCAATGATCATCACATTGCTCCTCGTGCATCAGAAAATCCTTATTCTCTTCAATGAAGTGCGTAGTATAATCGCCATCCACAAATCCTTTGGCTTGCAGTATCCTTTCAAGAAAGCGCAGGTTGTTTTTTACACCGGTAATCTTGAACTCCTTCAGAGCCCTCCTGCTGCGCTCCAGGGCTTCGGTCCGGTCTTTGCCCCAGACAATGAGTTTGGCAATGAGCGGGTCATAAAAAAGCGGAATTTCAAAGCCTTCATAAATGGACCCATCCACGCGTACGCCAACACCATAGGGAATGTCGATATGGGTTACCTTGCCTGGGGCCGGCATAAAGTTGTTGTCGGGATCCTCGGCATATACCCGGCATTCAATGGCATGCCCCTGTTGTTTGAGGTCTTCCTGCCGGTAACTCAGTGGTTTTCCGTTGGCAATATGGATCTGTTCCTTTACCAGGTCAACACCCACCACCCGTTCGGTAATGGGATGTTCTACCTGCAGCCGGGTGTTCATCTCCAAAAAATAATAATTCAAATCTTTGTCAACAATGAATTCAATGGTGCCGGCTCCCTGGTAGTCCACTGCACGTGCGGCGGCAACCGCCGTTTCACCCATTTGCCGGCGGTGCCCGGGAGTAAGGATGGGGGAAGGCGTTTCTTCAATGATTTTCTGATGACGACGCTGCACTGAGCATTCACGTTCGAACAGATGAATCACATGGCCATGGCTGTCGGCAAGGATTTGGTATTCGATGTGGTGGGGCGACTCAATATATTTTTCAATAAACACCGCATCATCCCCAAAGGCACTTTTTGCTTCCGATCGTGCCGCGCGCAATGCAGAAGTGATGTCTTTTTCCCGTGTTACCAGGCGCATGCCCTTGCCGCCGCCACCAGCCGAAGCCTTTATCATCACGGGTAGGCCAATTTGTTTGATGATGCTGGTGGCTTCATTTTCTGTGCTGATCTTGCCGCCGGCGCCGGGTACAACCGGAACGCCCGCCTCCATCATGGTTTTGCGGGCCGTGATCTTATCACCCATCATGGAAATGGCCAGGGGAGAGGGGCCGATAAAAACAATGCCTTCTTCCTGGCATCTTGCCGAAAATTCTGGGTTTTCAGATAAAAAGCCATAACCGGGGTGAATGGCATTAGCTCCGCTGAGGCGGGCTGCCCGTATGATGTTTTCAATATTCAGATAGGATTCGGTAGAAGGGGATGGCCCGATGTGCATGGCTTCGTCGGCATACAATACATGCAGGGCTTTCCGGTCGGCATCAGAGTAAACAGCAACCGTAAGAATGTCCATTTCGCGGCATGATCGGATGATACGGACAGCAATCTCACCGCGATTGGCCACCAGTACTTTTTTTATCATTTTATAGGTTTTGATACGACTTGCTTAAAGTAAATTTAACAAGATTATTTGAAACCGCAACACAAACATGTTGCTTTTTTGATGTGTCAGGCTCAATGGAAAGCTGGTTATTAAAGGAATATTTTCCATATTGTCACTAATTTTATCGTGACAGGGCTTTTGTTTAATAACTGTATGATACCATCCGTTTGTGCCACGTGTGATGCATAATATTTTCACGATAAGGAAGTGGTCATTATTTGTGGAGGCAACACGGCGGTAGAAGAATCAGAGTTTATTTCCAGGTTTGCTTCAAAAATCACCATGGTATAACAATTTCCCTATTTAACGGCAAACCGTTCTGCCCAAAAAAAAGGCCATGGCTGACCCCAAGATCAATATCCTCTTTTCTCATGAAACCCAATCTGGAGCAGATATGACAAATCACCACGGCTGTTTCGGACGGGACCATTGCTTCCATTATCATTGCCAGGGAACTGCAGCAGTAAGCAAAAGATACTTAAGCCAAGGGCTATTCATTGTGATAGGCTTCGCCGCGGATAATGGTGAAGGCCCTGTAGAGTTGCTCCACAAAAAATAACCGGATCATCTGGTGCGAAAAGGTCATGGCCGACATCGACAAGCGGCTGCCGGCTGCCTGATATACCCGGGGGCTGAAACCCCAGGGTCCGCCCACAACGAACAACAGCCTGCGGGTGGCTTGTTTCATCCTGTGGTCAATAAATTGTGCAAACTGGACAGAGTTCATGGTTTTTCCGCGTTCATCCAACAAAACACTGTGGTCGTATACCTGCATATGTTTCAGAATGATCTCTGCCTCTTTTTCTATTCTGACATCAGGCGGCAGGGCGTTCCACTTCCGCGCCCTGGTATCGGTGATGAGTTCAAAATCAATGTATTTTCTAATCCGTTGCACATATTCCTGAATGCCCTCTTCCAGGTAAGCTGTATCTGTTTTACCGATAAGCAGGAGTCTGATCTTCATGAGCCGGTATGCCTTTAATTAAGCAATTGCGGGCCATATCAGGCCACCCTGCAAAATTAGGTTTTTTATTTTTTATCGTTTTATTTTGCCTTTACATCAATTTGGTTTGATTTTTGTGTTTAAATCATTTGGCTTGTTTTTGATGCGGTGCGAGGTAGCCTGGCACCATATAAAAGAACATTGATTGCATAACGTATGATTCCCAGGTGTCTTCTGATTTACAGTATGGCTTTCGTTTTATTGACCGTGGCTCCCGGTGTGTTTGCACAGGATACCGGCAATATGGTGCGTGATATTTCACGAGCCATTGAAAGGGGAAATGCCCGTGACATGGCCAGGTTTTTTGGCACCAATGTGGATTTGTACATACCCCGGGCCGAAGGCACATTCAGCAAGTCGCAATCTGAAATAATCATCAGGGACTTCTTTTCCCGGAACACACCTGCCTCTTTCACGGTAAGCCGCCAGGGTTCGATGCGTGACGGATCCGTTTATGTCATTGGGCGCTTGTCAACCAATGAAGGGCATTCCTATCGCTGTTACTTCCTGATTAAAAATATTTCCCAGAACTTTTTTTTGCACCATATCCAGTTTGAACTGCAGTAGGCGATTTATTTTTTTTTGTACATTTAGCCTTTTAATCAAAGCAGCTTAATCAACCCGGGATGACTCTGGAGGTGGGTATTGTATTGTTCGTATTGGTGGGTGCGGTAATTATGTTTGCCACCGAACGCTTTCCAGTGGATGTAGTGGCCATCGTCGCTATGTCGGTTCTGGTAGTGAGTGGTGTGATTACCCCACAGCAAGGGGTTTCGGGGTTCAGCAATTCAGCGACTATTACCGTGGCCTTCATGTTCATCCTGAGTGCAGCCCTGTTTAAATCCGGTGCCGTGGTCAATATCGGCAACCGTATTGCCCAGCTTTTTAAACTCAATTTTTGGGTGGGGATCCTGGCCACCATGCTCACGGTAGGGATCATCTCCGCTTTTATTAACAACACCCCAGTGGTGGCCATTTTTATCCCCATCCTGGTAGGGGCCGCCGCACAGTCAAAACTCAGTGTGGCCAAAATGCTCATGCCCCTCTCATTCGCTTCCATGTTCGGGGGGGTCTGTACGCTGATCGGCACATCCACCAATATCCTTGTCAGCGGTATCGCGGTGGAGAATGATCTGGAACCCTTCTCTATGTTTGAGATGACCCGGATGGGACTGATCTTCTTTGGAGTGGGACTGGTGTATATGATGCTTATCGGTATACGGCTTATTCCTGACCGGGCCCTGGACGACGGACTAATGAAGAAGTTTGGGATGGGCGATTATCTGACGGAGATTGTTCTTTTGGAAGGCGCCCCCTCGGTGGGCAAATCCATTAAAGAGTCCCCCCTGGTTAAAAAACTTGATATTGATATCCTGGAGGTAAACAGGCAAGGACAGACGTTAATCATGCCGTCTGAAGAGTTCATTCTCGGCGAAGGCGATATACTCAAAGTGCGGTGCAATGTTGAAAAGATAAAAACGCTCAAAGAAAGGGAAGGGATCATCCTGAAGAGCGATGCCAAATTTAAAGCAGACGAAGAAATCGCCGACAACAAAAGCGAAGAACGCATTGTATTTGTGGAGGCTGTCATTGCGCCCAACAGCCCCTTTGAGGGGAAAACGGTCAAGCAGTTGGCCTTTCGCCAAAAATACGGAGCCACCGTGTTGGCCATACGCCACCGCGGAGAATTGATGCGCGACAAGGTGGCCACTACTGTTTTGCGGGCCGGAGACACCCTTTTGATTGAGGTGGAAAAGGATCACCTCCCGAATTTGCAACAACTGGAATTGCGTGGCCGCAATACGTTTTTAATTGTCACTGAGGTTGACTTGCCTGAATACAGGAAAGATAAAATGCTTACCGTGGTGCTGACCCTTGTCGGAGTGATTGCGTTGGCCTCTTTGGAAATACTGCCCATCATGATGGCGGCCATTGTGGGATCCATGTTTTTGGTACTTACCCGCTGCATTACCATGGAAGAAGCCTATAATGCCATCGACTGGAAGGTGATCTTCCTGCTGGCCGGGGCCATAAGCCTCGGCGTTGCCATGGACGTAAGCGGAACAGCCACACTCATCAGTGTTTTTTTGATTAACATTATCGGTGCCCTGGGTCCTGCAGCCATTGTTTCGGTGTTGTATATCATCACCAGTTTGATGACAGAATCCATGAGCAACAATGCCAGCGCCGTACTGCTGGCACCCATTGCTATTGCCACATCCGTCGAATTGGGCGTTGATGCACGTCCTTTCCTCATGGCCATTGCATTTGCGGCTTCCTCCAGCTTCATGACACCGGTGGGCTATCAGACAAATACAATGATATTTGGCGTTGGCGGGTTTAAGTTTGCGGATTTTATACGGGTAGGTGCCCCGCTGAATTTGATCTTCTGGGTGTTGGCTACTTTTCTGATCCCGGTCTTTTTCCCCTTCTGATCAATGTTTAACTGCACATGTCATTCAACAGGCTTGCCATGTGCCCGGTAAGGTTTTTCCTGTTGTATTGTCCGGAAGACTGATTCCTAAGTTTTAACAGGTGTTTTCGAAAGCGGCCTGCCCACTCCAGCAAAGTTTTGCGGCATGCATGTTTGTCGTGAAAATCAACCGTAGTGCCGCTACGGGTCTTTTTGATGATGGCCGCGGCATCGCCCGCTGGTGGCCCGATGCACAGAACAGGCCTTTGCAGTGCCAGGTAGTCGAATAGTTTGCCCGTGGTGATTCCCCTCGCATTCGGCGTATTGTTGAGTGATAACAACAAAACGGCCGATGCAGCGGCTTTTTGCAGGGCTTTCCGGTAGGGCAGGAGGGGAACAAAATCCACAAAGGATATGATCCCGCTTTGTTTTATGCTTTCCTGTACGGAGAAATCTGTTTTACCGATCAGTCGGACCTGGAGGTATTCTGAAAAAAACGGGTCTTCTGAAACCAACTGCGATAAGGTCTCCCACAGGATAAGCGGATTGCGGTCGGCATTCATGGATCCAAGGTGGGTTATACAGAATTCGTTTTGATCATTCACCGGCAGATCCTCGAAGTCGTCGGGGTCATAGCCATTGCTGACCACATTAATACCCCGCTGGCAGATCTTCTCCAGTTCACTGGCCATTTGTGGGCTTACAACCACTACTTTATCTGCGGCCAAAAGCACCCTTTTTTCCATCTGCCGGTGTTTGCGGTCAGCCCGCTCACCGGGCATCAGTTTGTCGTAAAAATCGATCTGGGTCCAGGGATCCCGGAAGTCAGTCAGCCAGGGAAGCCCGAGTTTTTCTTTGAGCCTGAGGGCGATCATATGCATGCTGTGGGGCGGCCCGGTCGAAACAATGGCATCCACTTTGTTATTGGCGAGCCATTTCGACAGGTAACGGACCGATGGTACAATCCAGAACTTTCGTGCATCCGGGATAAAATAGTTTCCACGGATCCAGGCTGCTACCTTGTCTACCCTTCCCGGTTTATGGTTTTCACTCAAAAAGCCCGGCTGAATCCTCTCTTTCTGCTTTCGTCCCGTCAGAAATTTATACATGGCATATGGCTCACGAATCGGCCGCCTGATCACAGCCATACCCTTTGGAATGTCCTTTTCAAGTGAGTGGTCTGTGCCCTGGGCCTCAGGATTTGACGGGGTATAAACAATGGGCTCCCAGCCATACGCACGAAGGTATTTGCAGAACTTCAGCCAACGGAAAACGCCCGCACCTGTGCCGGGGGGCCAGTAATAGGAAATAATCAGGACCTTTTTCATGTCTTGGCTTCCTCCTGCTTTCTTATGGCCTGCTTAAGCTGTATCCAGGCACAGGTCAGGATGCCGGCAACCAGCAAGCCACTGAACAACAGTGCAATATAACGGCCGGTATAGTATGGACGGGGTTTAAACCGGAATTCGATGGAGTATTCTCCGGCCGGGAGCACCATGGCCCGGAGAATGTAATTCGCACGGAAATGATCTGCAGCTTCTCCATTGATATAAACTTGCCAGCCGTCGGGATAATAGATTTCGGAAAAGACGGCAAGCTGGCTGCTTCCGGAGCGGTAATCATACCTGAGCCGGTTCGGCTGGTAATCTGTTAATTCGATAGTGGCTTCAGGGTCGTACCCTCCTTGATATGCATCCAGGAATTCAGAAAAACGTCGGTCGACCAAGGCGAAATGTTTGGGGTTTATTTCTTTTAATGCCAGAATCTCTTCGTCGGCATCATCCACAACCATATAATCCTGAACAAACCATACATTGCCGGCAGCATAAGGATTGCGGATTGGAGGGGAATCCGGGTGATAAATAATGTAACGGGTATTCAGCATATTGATTACCGCCTTGTCGCTTAAACGGATTTGAACAGCTTCTTCGCTATCGCTCTGGCGCAGGATTTCATGTATGGCCCTCATCTCATCCATGATGTGGAAATCAATAAGGTCCTGGTAGCGTTGTAGCTTGGCACCATGATAGCCACCAATCGAATGGTGATAATAAGAAGTTCTTGAACTGTTGAAGGTGTTTTCGGCAAAATCGAGTACGCGAAACTGATCCGTGTCCTGGAGGATGTATTGATCTGCAGTGCGCATAGGGAAAGGCCTTTCGACCCTGCGGCGGTGTTCAAAATCATCCTTGTTCAGATAGCGCCGGTTCACCGGCCACATGTCGGCGGTAATAAGCAGCATCACCAAAACCACGAATAAGGCCCTCCCGATTTTTTTTCCGGCAAATAGCAGGCAGACAATTCCTGCAAGCGCGGCAAAAAAGAATGAACGCAGGGCATCGGCTCTGAATATGGCAATCCTTGCCTTTTCCAGATTGTATAGAAATTCATTGATCTGGGCTGCTATTCCCGGTTCGTGGGCTGCAAGTTCCGCATAGCTTTGTGCCTCCATCTGACTGGTAAATGATAAAAACAGCCTGGGTGCAAGATACAGCAGAAACGAAAGGCCGGCCGTCAGGCCCAAAGCAGTCAGAAAGGCTTTGTTTTTTATAGAAAGGATATCCGGATGTTTGTAAAGATGGTATAGTCCGAGAAATGCCAGCGTCGGGATACAGAGCTCCGCAATTACCAATATAATTGTAACTGCCCTGAATTTATTGTACCCGGGTATGTAGTCGATAAAGAACTCCGTTAATGGCATAAAATTTCGACCCCAGGAGAGTAAAACCGACAAGATGATGGCTGCTAGCAATGCCTTTTTAAGCGGACCTTTTACATAAAATAATGCGAGAACGAAGAAAAACAGCACCACTGCGCCCACATATACAGGCCCCGAAGTAAAAGGCTGATTGCCCCAGTAGTGGTTTTCTTCTGCAACGAGCCCGGCATATGCCGGATCAACCACTGCCATAGCTCTTTCATTATTTCCCAGGCTTCCGGTGGCGCCTCCTTTGACATTGGGAATGAGCAGGCTGAAGCTTTCTTCAATACCATAACTCCAGGCGGTGATATATTCTTTGCTGAGGCCGCCGGTAACAGACTCGTCCCCAATGGTGAGCTCAGTCCCCCCGCGCATGGTTTCCGAAGTATAGGCATAGGTTCCCCAAAAATTGCCAATATTGATCCCGACCGCAATAACGAGTCCGGCCACAAGGACTCCCAGCTTTTTGAAAAACCCGGGCAATCGCTTGTATTTGTAATGTTCAATAAGCTGAAACAAGCCATACAGTGCGACCACATAGCCCAGGTAATAGGTGATCTGAAAATGGTTTGCAAAGAGTTGCAGCCCCATGAATATGGCAAACAACAGCCCGCCCCCTAAAAGGTAACCCCTGAAAGTATATATGACCGCGCCTAGAACAGGGGCCATATAACCGATGGCTACGGCCTTGGAGTTATGTCCTGCTTCTATTATGATGAAATGGTATGAAGATAATGCGAAGCCAATGGCCCCGGCCAGGGCGAGCCAGGGGTTAAACCTAAGCATCAGTAAAAAGACGAAAAAGCCCGCAAAATATAAAAATATCATATCCGCCGGCCGGGGGAGCCAGAGTGTCATTACATCATGAAAGCAGTTCGCAATGTTGTTGGCCCAGCGCACAGAAATCTGATAGGCTGGCATCCCGCCAAACATGCTATTGGTCCACAAAGCTTCCTCACCGGTGGTTTCTCTGTGTTCTACAATTTCTTTTGCCATGCCCTGCCATTTGACAATATCAGATTGAAACAGCTGTTGTCCTTTCATTATGGGGCTGACGTATACAAGAGCCATGATCATGAAAAGACCAATCGCTGACAGGTAGGGGGCCAGGGTCTTATCCCTGATGTGTTTTATAATGATGCGCCTGATGGCATGCATGGCTTCAGCTTTCGTTCTTGTCATTGATTTCCTCAAAATCTACATATTCACCCAGGCGGTCAGTGTCGGGCTTCTTGGTTTTGTCTTTGCCTGATTGATGAATGCTTTCCTTCTTCCGCTTTTCTGCTGCTTCGGCAGCCCACGGATTATCGTTATAGAATTTCTTTTTGTAACGCCCCAGGTACCACCGCACGATCAGGGGAAAAACATAAGCAGTTAATACCCTGAATATAAGGTATATAATAATAAATGTGGCAATGATTCTTAACATAACGATTATAATTCCCGGGCAATTGACAAAAATAAGAAAAATATGGGTTTTTATGATGACCGGCAGAAAGCGTATTTTTGAGATGGTTTTTACTTTTGCAGATGTCTGTTGCCAGAAATACGGATCGTTTTTTGCCTGCCACCCGCGAGGAGGTTGACCGGTTGGGA
Source organism: Bacteroidales bacterium (assembly GCA_003567205.1). Lineage (GTDB taxonomy): Bacteria > Bacteroidota > Bacteroidia > Bacteroidales > UBA7960 > PUPG01. The sequence goes on along the minus strand of PXAA01000020.1, from coordinate 5,523 downwards.
TGGGACCAGCCTGATATTATCCTGGTTACCGGTGATGCTTATGTGGACCACCCGTCGTTTGGAATAGCTGTCATGGGACGTGTCGCCGAACATTATGGCATGCGTGTGGCCATTCTGCCTCAGCCAAACTGGCGCGACGACCTGCGGGATTTTAAAAAACTGGGTGCGCCCAGGTACTTTTTTGGGGTATCAGCAGGGGCAATGGACTCCATGGTGAATCATTACACGGCCCGCCGGCGCAAGCGAAGCGATGATGCATACACCCCGGGAGGCCGTCCGGGCTACCGGCCCGATCTCCCGTCTGTGGTATATACGCGCATACTAAAACAAATATATCCAGGTATTCCCGTTCTTTTGGGGGGTGTGGAAGCCTCCATGCGAAGGTTTTCCCATTACGATTATTGGCGCGACCAGGTAAAGCCGTCTGTTTTGATTGAGAGTGGCGCAGATATGCTCATTTACGGAATGGGTGAGCAGCCTTTTGTCCGGATCATTGAACTACTATCCCGGGGTGTTCCGTTTCATTCCTTGCATAATGTTTTGCAAACTGCATTTGTGTCGGGTCAGGGAGAAGATTTGCCTCCCTTAAAAATGGCCGGGGAAAGTAACCTGCCATCCTATGAAGAATGTATGATGGATAAACTGCGGTTTGCCCAGGCCTTCCGCATCATTGAAGAAGCTTCCAACAGCTGGGCTCCTGATCGCCTGGTACAGGCCCATGGAACAAAAAGGGTTGTGGTGAACCCGCCTTATCCGCCGCCCGGACAGCAAATGGCGGACATGCCCTATGATTTGCCATATACACGTTTGCCGCATCCGAAATACCTGAAAAAAGCACCTATCCCTGCATATGAAATGATACGCTATTCAGTAAACCTGCACCGGGGATGTTTTGGTGGTTGCAGTTTCTGTGCCATAGCAGCCCATCAGGGCAAATTTGTGGTGAGCCGTTCAGAAACTTCAGTGCTATGTGAACTTGAGAATATTATCCGGATGCCCGGGTTCAAAGGGCATATCAGTGACCTGGGCGGCCCCACTGCAAATATGTACAGAATGGGCGGCAAAGATTTGTCCGTTTGCAAAACCTGCCGCCGGCCATCGTGTCTGCATCCTGCAATATGTAAAAATCTTGATTACGATCACCATCCGTTGATGCGTTTGTATGATCGTGCCATGGGCATACAGGGGATCAAAAAAGTGACCATTGGCAGTGGTATACGGCATGATATGCTAATAGACCGGCCTGCGGAAATCACCCGTCGTTACGGTCTCAACGAATATATACACCGTTTGCTGCGGTATCATGTTTCCGGGCGTCTGAAACTGGCCCCTGAACATACCCAGGACGGTGTGCTGAAGATGATGCGAAAGCCTTCATTCAAAAGTTTCGCTCTCTTTTACAGTCAGTTTAAAAAGGTATGCAGGCAGGAAGGCTTACCCTGGCAAATGGTTCCGTATTTTATTTCCGGGCATCCTGGTAGTCATGACAGTGATATGGAAGCCCTGGCAAAGGTGGTGCGCCGGATGGGCCTTAACCCTGAGCAGGTGCAGGAGTTTACACCTACCCCAATGACACTGGCCACCACCATGTATTATACAGGAATTGACCCCTATACCGGCAAAAAGGTGTTCTCAGCACAAACCGATTTTCAGAAAAAGCGGCAAAAAAGCTATTTTTTTAACCAGGCCGGGAAACCAAAAGTCCGGAAGTCCAGATAGCAAGAGGTGTCAATGGCCGGCCTGTTCAGGGTAGCATGGCTGCGATATGCACCCAGAATGCATGGTGAAAATCCGCGCCTTCGGGGCCCGGGTACAATTCCAGGAAAGAGTGGCTGCCTTCCTCGCCCGGGCGTAGGCTTATTTTGTGTTCAGGATCATACAGGTAGGGGACTTCCGGGTGGAACTGTATGCCGATCACATTCGGATATTCTTCGTGTTCTATGGCTTCTATAATCTTTTTGTCCAGCGACCATGCGGTAGCCTTGTATCCCATGCCCATATCCTTTATGGCCTGGTGGTGGGAGCTCAATACATAGGGTGTTTGCCCTGCCTCACCGGAGATTACCGCCATATGGCTGTTATTCTCCAGTACAATCCGGTGATATGACGGGGTCGACACTTCAGGATCAAGCCGGTAGTAGGAGTAATAATTCCGGTGTTGCAGTTCTGGATCCAGTGCAACAACTTCTTCGACCGTAAACACATCATATACCTCGGTTGGAATATCCTGTATCAGGCTTCCCCCGGACGCTACATTTATGGTTTGCATGCCCAGGCAGATGCCAAGAATAGCAAAGCCGGGGTTTTCTTCAAGCAAGGCAGTATAAGTGGTATCCTGGCTGCCGCCCACCAGATGGAACAAAAAAGACAATTCCAGGTAGTGGCGAAACGGATCGGTGACCACCGTCAACAAATTGAATTCATCATTATAGGTGGCCGGTGGAATATCAGGGCCTCCCAGAAAGAATGCTGCATCTGACAAACGGAAAAGATCCTCAAACACCTGGGTCAGTGCATTCGGGGTAAACAATGCATCGGGGTCAATGGGTGTATCAATAGGGAATAAAGCCATGTTCGCCGGATTTGTGCGCTTAAGAAAACCAGCCGAGAGGCTGTAGTCGTAATTGGCATCCTCGTGGTACACGCCAACGATGCGGTAATTATCAGGCAGGGGAAATACCCCGGTTTCGGTAAGAAAGATCATTCGCTCCAGGTTTTGCACGGTGGGGTGCATTACCAGCAGGTGTTTATACCCTTCCTTGAAAACCTGTTCCGCTTTTTCATGCCCGTATGGTGTGCAGGCAAAAAGCCCTAAAAGCAATATTGCAATGGCTTGGTGTTTAATTTTCATGTGCAGTTTTTTTCGTTGGCCAAATATAAAAAAAAAGGCCGGCTCATTTGCCATGAACCGGCCTTTTGATCGAATAAATCATTTACTGAGCAAAAACCTACTTATGTGTTTTTTCGGAGGAAACAGATAATTTCTTCCTTCCTTTGGCCCTGCGTGCAGCCAACACGTGCTGACCGCTTTTGGTCGCACTGCGTTTCCTGAAGCCATGCTTATTTTTTCTTCTCCTGACCGAAGGTTGATATGTCCTTTTCATTATTCCTTTGTTTACCTGTGATTAAACCTTTTCTGTTTTAGGAGTGCAAAGATAGAAAAAGATTTCCGGATCACAAGCCTTGTCAAAAACTTTTTAAGGCTTTTATTCCAGGATCATTTCACTGGGGCGGCTCAGGATGCCATCAATGTAAACTTCTATATTGTAAATGCCCGCTTGCAAACGCTCGGGATGTAAAATGTTAAATTCCACATGCACCGGCTCGTGGGCGTACTCTATCTGGCTCTTAATGCTGTAAGGACTTTCTTCGCCGGTTTCATTGATGGCAAACATTTCAGAGGATGCATACATCAGTCCGCCTGCGGGATTGTAAATCAGCAGGTGGATATCCTTGGTGCCAGCCTGGGTAAAGACGGTACCATCCACTTCAAAATGGATATAGGAATGATCTACCCTTCTTGCCTGCGATACATTATAGCGGTCGGCACAGAGCCAGCGCTCCCACTTGTTTAATATGCACAGGTTATTGACCTTGAGCTGTTCTGCAATTTTGGCTTGCTCCTGCAACTGTTCGTGGGTCGACGCCAATGCATCCAATTCTTGCCTGGTCTTTTCAAACTCGCCGGTCAACATTTCGTATTTACCCATCAGTTCTTCCTTTTCGGCACGCAGCTTTTTATTGGTCTCCTGTTGTTCTTTCAAATCGTTGGCGTTTGCTGCTGCCCTGCGGCTTAGTTGTGCAATCCGGGCATCTTTTTCCTGGACAATGCCTGCGTGTTCTTCGGCCTGGATTTCAATCATTTCCTTATGTTCTTCAATGATGCCGTCTTTGATTTCGACGGTTTCATTAAGCACTGTTTTTTCGTTCTGAAGCACCTCCTTCTCGGTGATCAGTTTGTCTTTTTCATCTGATAATCGTCCTGACCGGGACATATATACAATGTTCCCGATGATGGATAAAAGCAAAACGGCTGCCAATACGATCAGCCCGATGAGCATGCTTTTCTGTTGCCGTTCTCTTGATGTGTTCATGTGTTTACGGTGTTGCTGTTCTCTTGATGCGTTCATGTGTTTACGGTTTTTTTTGGTAATGGTTATGCAATGTAAAGAAAAAAAAAATTAAATCCAAGTTGCCATGGCCTGTATCCTTTAGCTGGCCGGGACATGTTTAAGCGTTTCTACGAGAAAATCATAAAACTGGTTCACCGTATTGATTTCCACCATTTCATCGGGCGAGTGCGGATTACGGATGGTGGGGCCGAAAGATATCATGTCGAGCTGCGGATAGGTGCCGCCCAGTATGCCGCACTCCAGCCCTGCATGGATCACTTTTTGCTCCGGGGTTTTGTTATACAAATTCTCATACACCTTTGTCATGGTTTGGAGTATGGGGGAGTTGACATTGGGTTTCCAGCCGGGATATTCGCCTGTTTGCTCCACCCTGGCTCCCGCCATTTCAAACACAGTGTGCATCATATTGCACAGGTCCTGCTTTGCCGAGTCTACTGAGCTTCTCTGCAAGGTGGCCATTTCCACGACCCCGTTGCCCGACTTCAGTATGGCCAGGTTCGTACTGGTTTCCACCACACCGGGCATGTCACTGTCCATACGGATTACACCATTGGGACAACCATACACCGCATTAAAAATGTTTTTCGTAACACCGCTGTCCATCACTTTCTGCGGAAGATCAGTTTTTGCAAGTTTGAGCTGTACGCCCGGGTCGGCACTACTTAGTTCATTTTTCCAATCAGCATACATATCGTCTGCCAGTTTTTCAAAACCTGCGGCTTTCTCTTTTGGGATGGTAACGATGGCGGAAGCTTCCCTGGGAATGGCATTGCGCAAACTGCCACCGTCAACAGAAGAAAGCCGCAGACTAAACTCGCGATTGGCTTTCCAAAGGAGCCGGTTTAAGAGTTTTACGGCGTTGCCGCGGCCAAGGTGGATGTCCAGGCCGGAGTGACCCCCTTTCAAACCTTTTACATCTACCTTGTATGCCTGATGATCGCCAGGCGTGGCTTCCTCATCATAATCAAAAAAGGCATTGGTATCCATCCCCCCGGCGCATCCAATATACAGTTCGCCTTCGTCTTCCGAATCCATATTGATCAGAATATCGCCTTTGATGAATTCTGGTTTCAACTCAAAAGCGCCCGTCATGCCGGTTTCTTCATCCACAGTTAACAGGCATTCCAGGGGCCCGTGCTGCAGGTCTTTGGCTTCCAGTACCGCCAATGCAGCCGCTACCCCAATACCATTGTCTGCCCCGAGGGTGGTACCCTCTGCCCTCACCCAGTCGCCGTCAACATAGGCTTTGATGGGGTCCTTTTCAAAATCATGGACAGTATCGTTGTTTTTTTGAGGTACCATGTCGAGATGTCCCTGCAGAATTACTGTTTTCCGGTCTTCCATCCCCGGGGTGGCAGGCTTGCGGATTACCACATTCCCCACATGGTCT
>PXAA01000101.1 GCA_003567205.1 Bacteroidales bacterium | reverse complement strand
CCCAATTTCACAATTAAAGTCAAACATACCGATATGGAGAGCATGGGTTCCCAGTTTGTAAATATGGATGATGCCGCCATCGTGTTTGAAGAAACCATTCATCAAATGCCCTCCTCCACAGGATGGCATTATTGGGATATTGAAAGTTTTTCTTACGATGGCTCCAGCAATATCATCGTAGAGGTCGTATGGGGATTGCTTGACGATTATTCTAACTTTAACGACCACTACCAGGTGCAGGCTACCGACATGGGGTCAACAAGGGCCGTTTACGGATACAATGACTATAATGAAAATCCCCCATACAATGGCAATTCAGGCGTTTTACCCAATCTTTATATGTCTTTTGCCTCGGATGCCTCCGATGACATTTACAAACTCGGTTTCATTGTTAAGGATAGCACTGGCAATATGCTTGAAGATGCCTCCGTCAGGATAGGGACCCTGACCAGGTTTACAGACAATCAGGGATCAACCGTCTTTGACTTGTTGCCTGGCACCTATACATACCTGGTTAAAAAAGATGATTATTTACCGCAGGAGTCCGCGATAAGCCTTTCAGAAGATGTCACCATAGAAATAATACTTACCATAGGTGAAGTATCTGTGGCTGAGCCGGAAATCACCCGACTGAACATATATCCCAACCCAGCTGTAACTATTCTCACAGTGGAATCCGGAGAACCAATCTTTGATATCAGGATTATTAACATGCGTGGAGAGGTTATATACAGCGCAGGTGTTGGCCGCGGGAACAGCCATTCTATAAATGTATCCGGTTATAAAAGTGGTATTTATCTGATTCAGGCCACGACCTCCGGTGGGGTTTTCACCAGCCGGGTACAAATTACCACACAGCTATGAAAAGCCGTTATTCATTAAGCCTTGGAAAACCTTTCGGGATTAAGGTATCGGTTCACTGGACCTTCTCCCTGCTTATTGTATGGATCGTTCTGATCAGCATTGGTCGCGGACTGGATGTTCCGCAAATCATCATGCACCTGTTGTTTGTGATGGCGCTCTTTGTTTGCGTGGTATTGCACGAATTGGGCCATTCGCTGACGGCCATTAAACTGGGCGGCGAAGTGGACAGTATTACCCTGCTGCCCATTGGCGGCATGGCGCACTTATCCAAAATGCCCGAAAAGCCAAGGGATGAATTCCTGGTATCGGCAGCAGGACCCATGGTCAATGTGCTGATCGCAGCGCTTATTTGGATCTACCTGGCTGCTTTCCGGACCGTTGATATCCAGAATATTGAATTTGAATCCATTACCGCAAACAACTTTCTGTTTATGTTGCTGGCCGCCAATCTTTTCATTGTGGCGTTTAACCTGATACCCGCCTTTCCCATGGATGGTGGCCGTTTGTTCCGGTCTGCCCTTTCCATCAGGATGAGCCGTCTGAAAGCCACCCGGATTGCGAAAGACATCGGTCAGATTTTTGCTATATTTTTTATTGTTGCCGGCTTGTTCTTTAATCCTTTTCTTGTGATTATCGGATTTTTTATTTTACTTGGTGCCAAAGGCGAATATGAAATGATCAAATACCAGGATGTGTTAAAAAATTATACCGTTAAAGACATTATAAAAACCGAATTTGCCGAATTGGATATAACAGATACGCTCGAAACGGCATCCAAAAGGCTGGTACAAATCTCAGATAATGGTTTTGTTGTCCGTACCGATGGTGAATTTGCCGGGATCCTTACAAAAAATGACCTGATCAATGGCTTGAATACCCATGGAAAAAAGGCCAGCATTAAGGATGTTATGCGCACGGAGATTGAAAGCATTCAATCCGATACCCCACTATTTGATGTATATCAGGACATGCAAAAAAAGCGTAATTATTTATTGCCGGTGTTGGATGGAGGCCAGTTCAAGGGCGTTCTGGACCTGGAAAACCTGCATGAATTCTTTTTGATAAGGAAAGCAACGCAATAATATTTTGGCTTGTAGAAAATCAATCAGCCCTATCTGGAAATGGTAAAAAAAAACAAAAAAACCACAATGAGTATATTGATCGTCGACGATGAAAAGACCGCCCATCAATTGTATAAATTGATGCTAAAACCTGAAGGTTATTTTTTATTTCATGCGGAAAATGGCCAGGAGGCGGTAGAGGTCTTTCGCAGCAATCCTGATATTGACCTGATATTGATGGACATCAAGATGCCCGTAATGAACGGTTATGAGGCCACAATGGAAATCCGGAAACTGAATAATCAAGTGGTTATCGTGGCACAAACAGCTTATGCCATGGCCGCTGACAAGAGAAAAGCCTTTGAGGCCGGATGCAACGACCATCTCGCAAAACCCATTGACCGGCAAGAACTTCTTAAAAAGATCAACGAGTATTTGTGATCAAAGCCTGGATAAAACCATTGCCTTCAAGCAAACCATAGGATCCTTCTTTTACCGCTTCTTCATTATATTCCCTGATTCCATCTGCAGTTGCTCCAGGATGGTAAATCATAAAGGGTACAGGATCATGGGTATGGGTCCGTAATGCACACGGGGTGGGATGATCAGGAAGAAGCGCTATGGCCACCGGTTCCTTCATCTTTTCTGTTGCTTCTACAATATACTTAACAACTCTTTGGTCCAGGTATTCCAGGGTGCGCACTTTCAGGTCAGCATCCCCTTCATGGCCTGCCTCATCGCTGGCTTCAATATGCAGATATACCAGGTCCACCTCTTTGAGGGCATTAACAGCAGCTTTTGCCTTGCCTTCATAATTGGTGTCATACAAGCCGGTGGAGCCAGGTACTTTGATTGGTTTAAACCCGGCGTAAGCTCCAATGCCATATATGAGGTCGACAGCTGATATTACCGCCCCGGATTTGCCGTATAATTCTTTAAATGTCTTCATGTGGGGACGATAACCTGGAGACCAGAACCAGACAGAATTGGCCGGATCCTGTCCGGCAGACCTCCTGTTTTTATTTACAGGGTGCTCTGGCAAAAGAAGCTGTGATGTCAGGATAAGATCGTTAAGCAAGCCGGTTGTTTGATCTCCTTCCGGCTGTTTGCTTTGCACCATAACATCCCTGAATGGGGTGCCGGGAACATCATGTGGCGGAGTACAAATTATTTGGTCAGAGCCCTTATTTAGCACAAATAAATGGCGGTAGCTTACCCCCGGATGAAATGTATATCGTGTATCAGAAAGTTTTTCATTCAGATAGCCTATCAGTTCGTGGGCTTGCTCTGTCGGGATGTGTCCGGCGCTGTGGTTTTTGATCCGGCCATCATTGTCAATACATATGAGATTGCAACGCATGGCCAAGTCCTCGTTTTTTAGTTCAATACCCATGCTGGCAGCTTCAAGCACCCCCCTGCCCTGGTAAACCTTATGTACATCGTAACCAAGTACCGCCATGTTTGCGATTTCACTTCCGGGCGGCATATCATCCGGAACGGTTTTTAGTGTTCCACAACGACTTTTGGCACACAGTGCATCAATATTCGGCGTACTGGCTGCCATGAGCGGGGTTTTCCCGCCCAATTGCTCTATGGGATAATCAGAACAACCATCAGCCAGAATAATTATATACTTCATAGGCAATCAAGCGTTTTCCAACAGGTGTTTTTTAAAATCAATGTAGCTATGATCCATGTTTGCATATTTTTCTTCCTTCTCTTCGAGACCCTGCAAGCTGGGCGGCAATTCAGGGTCAAAGCGCAGGATGTCCTGAATTTGTTCCGGAAATTTTGCCGGATGGGCGGTTTCAAAAACAATATACAATTGATTTTTGCCCAAGTCTTTATATGCCTTAAGGTATTGACAAAGACCCGCCCAACCCACTGCGCCGTGAGGTTCAAGCAGGAGCCTGTGTTTTTGCCAGGCATCGGCAATGGTTTGTTTTGTTTCTGTATCAGTAATTGAAACAGCCATCATATCCCTGCGCATTGACTCCATATCCGGGGCTTTGTCTATCTTTCCTTTTTCGTCCATTACCCCGCCATATAATGCCACCAGCCGCGATAAATTGCTGGGATGCCCCACATTCATTGCGCTGGAGATACAGTTTTTTGAAGGCTCAATGATTCTATACGTTCCGGTATTAAGAAAGACAGGAAACTCGTCAT
>PXAA01000037.1 GCA_003567205.1 Bacteroidales bacterium | reverse complement strand
GGCTTTCATATCCAGCGTTTCCCATCCAGGGTTGCACGATAAAACGGACACCGGCAGCTGCATGGGCTTTGATGCACTGATCCCACCAACTCATGGCCTCATCCCATTCATCTTGTGCGGGCAAATCAAGGCCGGTATGTGAACTGAGGAATACCATGCCATTGTCTTCTACCAGTTGACGGAAGACAGCGGGTTCCATTCCATAAAATTTTCCGTCGCTGTAGTCTGCGGCTTCAATAAACCTGTAACCCATTTCACCAAGGGCTTTTAGCGTCCCTTCAGGGTCGTCATTCATGGCTTCACGCACAGACCAGAGCTGAATGCCAATAAATTTATCATCAGGGGGAGGTGCCTGGCATGAAGAGAGCATAAAAGCCGATACACATGCAAAAAACAAAATCAGGACAGGGATATTTATTGTCTTTTTCATCTTTCTATTGATTTGTTTGCAAAATAATTCCCTAAATTAATAAAAATCCCAGCTGTTTGGTATGGTTTGCATCAGATCCCGACAGATATTCAGCATTTACGGAAAAAATAAAGAATTCCCTGCGCGGTGGAATATTTTCCGGGTACCAGAGTTTGTATTTCTTCCTGCTGCCACAGGGACAGGGATCATTGCGCCAAATCCTTGGCCGCCGTGGTTTTTTGGCCTTGTTATGATGTTTGTACAGAAAACCTGTAAATCGTTTTTGATTCATAAGCCTCTCCGGGCCGGAGCAAAGTGCTTGGAAAAGCCGGCTGGTTGGGAGAATCCGGGAAATGCTGTGTTTCCAGACAGAAGGAGGTCCGATGTCCGTAAACTGTACCGCTTTTACCGATATCCTCGCCGGTCAGACAATTACCGCCATAAAACTGCATGCCAGGCTCTGTGGTGAGCACCTCCATTTTTCTTCCGCTGACCGGATCATACACACTGGCAGCGAATTCATACCCTTTTACCCCCGGGGTTTTATTCAATACAAAATTGTGGTCGTATCCCATGGCATAGACCATCTGGGGGTGGTCAGAATCCACCCTTGCCCCTATACGGGTATCCTCACTGAAATCCAGCGGGGTGCCAGCCAGGGTTTCGATTGCTCCCGTGGGAACCACGCGCTCATCTACCGGGGTATAATGACTGGCATTTATCTTCAGCATATGATCATTGATGCTGCCACTGCCCTCTCCCCCCAGATTAAAAAAGGGATGGCTGGTCAGGTTCAAAACGGTCTTTTCATCGGTCGTTGCCAAATAATCAATGTGTAGCTCATTGTTATCATTCAGGGTGTATGCAACGCGCACATGCAGATTTCCCGGATAACCCTCTTCCATGTGGGGTGACAGGTAGCTGAGGATGAGGCTTTGTTTGTCAGGCTGCACGCTTTCCCAGACCACCTGATGAAAACCGCCGGGGCCCCCATGCAAATGAAAGGGGCCATTGTGCAGCGTCAGCTTGTATTCTTTACCGTCGATGCTAAATCTGCCACCAGCAATGCGGTTGCCATAGCGGCCAATGAGGGCTCCGAAATATTTTTCATGGGATGCAAAGTATTCTTCTATGGAGTGATAGCCGGCTACAATATCACCAAATATCCCCTTCTGGTCAGGGACAATCAGTGTTACGATCCGGCTACCATAATTGGTGATGTCCGTCCTTATTCCATTTTTGTTTATCAGGGTAAATAGTTTTATTTCCCGCTTGTTTAGTCGTGCGGAAAAGTTTGCGGGCAGGGGAAATGCAGAATTGTCCATTTTATTTTTTTTGGCTAACACAATTGACATGGATTAGTCAACAAATATGGTGAAAAATTTTGAATGAAATGCCATGTATATCAAACAGCTTCCACGATCTACAGGCCTGCAAACAGACAATTTGGCAGAAGCGCTTGCATGGCACGCCCTTTGATTTAAGGCTAGCATCAAAAAAACACATTTATATTGTCAATAAAAAATTCTGTGCTATGCAAAAAGGCAAGATTAATGTTCAGACGGAGAATATTTTTCCGATCATAAAGAAGTTCCTGTATTCGGATCATGAGATTTTTCTGCGAGAGTTGATTTCCAATGCGGTGGATGCCACCCAAAAACTGAAGACCATGTCCTCTAAGGGCGACTTTAAAGGGGAAATGGGTGATCTGCGTATCGAAGTCAAGGTGGATAAAAAGTCCAAAACCATCACGGTAAGTGACAAGGGTATTGGCATGACTGCTGAAGAAATAGACCGTTACATTAACCAGATTGCGTTTTCCAGTGCAGAAGAATGGATCAGCAAATACAAGAATGAATCGGAAACCAATCCAATTATCGGCCATTTCGGGCTTGGCTTTTATTCTTCATTTATGGTGGCTTCGAAGGTGGAGCTGCATAGCAAATCGCACAAGAAAAACAGTAAGGGGGTGCAATGGGCATGCGATGGCACACCCGAATTTTCTCTGGAAGAGAAACCAAAAAAACACCGTGGTACGGATGTTGTCCTGCATTTAGCAGAAGATTCCACAGAATTTCTGGAGGATCACAAAATTCTTGAGTTACTGAAGAAGTATGCCAAATTCCTGCCGGTAGAGATAGTTTTCGGAACAGAAACAGAAACAAAAAAAGAGACAGATAAAAAAGGCAAGGAGAAGGAAGTCACCGTTGAGAAGCCCAGGGTTATTAACAATACCAGGCCTGCGTGGACCCAAAAACCTTCAGAGCTTTCTGACGAAGACTACAAAAATTTTTACCGGGAATTGTATCCCATGACGTTCGAGGAACCGCTGTTCAATATTCACCTGAATGTGGATTATCCCTTTACCCTGACAGGTATACTGTATTTCCCGAAGGTTAAGCAAAATTTTGAAGTACAGCGTGATAAGATCCAATTGTATTGCAACCAGGTTTTTGTAACCGATTCGGTAGAAGGCATTGTGCCTGATTTCCTGACATTATTGCATGGCGTGATTGATTCGCCTGACATTCCGCTGAATATATCGAGAAGCTTTTTACAAAGCGATGCCAGCGTAAAGAAGATCAGCGGTCATATAAGCAAAAAAGTGGCCGACAAGCTGGAGGAGATCTTTAAAAACAACAGGGAAGATTTTGAATCGAAATGGGATGATATCAAGATCTTTATTGAGTATGGAATGATTTCCGAAGAAAAATTCAAGGAACGCGCCAAGAAATTCTGCCTGCTGAAAAATACAGATGGCAAATTTTTCACCCTGGAAGAGTATCGCGATCACGTCAAGGCACAGCAAACCGATAAAGACAAAAAAGTGGTACTCCTTTATGCCACCAATACGGATGAGCAGCATGCCTTTGTGGAAGCTGCCAAAGAGAAGGGATATGATGTGCTTGTATTGGACACACCCATTGACAGCCATTTTGTGAATATGCTGGAAACAGAACTCGAAAATGTGTCCTTTACACGGGTAGATGCAGAGGTGGTTGACAAGCTGATCAAGAAGGAAGATGAGTTGCCGTCAAAATTGAGTGATGTGCAGAAAGACAAGCTGAAACCGATGATAGAAAAACACCTGGATCAGAAAAGCTTCCAGGTTGCTTTTGAGAACCTGAGCGAAACGGAACATCCCATGGTGATTACGCAGCCGGAATTCATGCGTCGCATGAAGGATATGTCGGCCTTAGGCGGCATGAATTACATGGGTGCCTTGCCGGACAGCTATATGCTGGTGGTGAATGCCAATCATCCACTCATCGGCAAGGTATTGGATGAAAATGATGAGGCATTAAGAGATAAGCAAATCAAGCAGTTGATAGATCTTGCTATGCTGGCCAAGAACCTGCTTAAAGGGGAAAAGCTGACGCGTTTCGTGCAACGCAGTGTGGATTTATTTTAATTTTTTTCATTCTTTTGTCGAAGCAAGAAAAAAAGATTGTATCTTTGCCGTCCCCAAACTGGGGAAAAAACGATCTTTGAGGGATTGGGAGGCCAAGAATAATAATTGACAGAAAGCAGACCCGTTTATTTACTTTGAAAGAAGTTAACAGACGTAAGATTAAAGAGTAGAACTAACCGGGCCGGGACAGTACAACACTAAGTTTATTATAGTATTAATTATATACAACGGAGAGTTTGATCCTGGCTCAGGATGAACGCTAGCGGCAGGCTTAATACATG
>PXAA01000116.1 GCA_003567205.1 Bacteroidales bacterium | reverse complement strand
TGGGCAATGTATTCCAGCAGATGTACAACATCGTGGATACCATCATCATCGGGCAATATATCGGGACCGATGCCCTGGCCGCCGCAGGCGCTTCCTTTCCGGTGATCTTTGTGCTGGTGAGCCTGGTGATCGGGATCACCACCGGCACCACGATCATCATCTCACAATATTATGGCGCCAAAGACTTTGAAGCAGTCAAGCGAGCGATCGACACGGCCTTCGTCTTTCTTTTCTTCGCCTCCATTTTGCTTACGGTTCTCGGACTGGTATTCATTGAAAACATATGGCGCCTGATCGGTCTTCCCCCGCACCTCATCCCTGATGCGACCCTGTATTTCAGCATTTACGCGGGCGGACTCATCATGATGTTTGGCTACAACGCAACCAGTGCCGTGTTGCGCGGCCTGGGCGACTCCCGCACCCCACTCTACTTTCTGATCATCGCCACCATCCTGAACATCGCATTCGACCTCTTGTTTGTGCTGGTATTTGGATGGGGCATTGGCGGGGTGGCCTTTGCCACGGTGCTGGCGCAGTTCATTGCCTTTGTCCTGTCGGTGATCTATTTGAACCGGACCCATCAGCTGATCCGCTTTTCCCTGCGCGGGCTGGCATTCGACTGGGATATTTTCCGCAAAAGCCTGCGCATCGGCATCCCCACAGGTATGCAGCATACCTTTGTTTCGCTGGGCATGCTGGCTTTGATCAGCATTGTGAACCGTTTTGGCACCGACACCATTGCCGCCTACACCGTGGCCTGGCGCATCGACTCCTTTGCCGCCATGCCCGCCATGAACTTCGGGCTCGCACTGACCACCTTTGTGGGTCAAAATCTTGGGGCAAACCGGCCCGAACGCGTGCATAAAGGCCTGAAGGCCACCCTGATGATGACCATGGCCACCTCACTTACCTTTACACTGGTGGCCTGGCTTTTCGGACGGCAACTGATGGGTGTTTTCACCAGCAACCAGGAGGTGATAGACATCGGCTATACCTACCTGGTGATCGTGAGTTCATTTTATGTGGTTTTTTCTTCCATGTTTGTTACACAGTCGGTGATGCGGGGTGCAGGCGACACCCTGGTGCCCATGTTCATCACCCTGATCGCCCTGTGGCTGTTGCGAATTCCTGCATCACACTTTTTGTCATTGCGTTACGGTGTCGAAGGCATATGGTGGGGCATACCCGTGGCCTGGGCCTTCGGATTTGTAGCCGCATACATCTATTACCGAACCGGCCGGTGGAAGCGTAAAATGGTGGTAAAATTCAACGATGCCGGATAAGTAACGGCTATTGGTCCTTTATTCGCCGCCACGTTCACCGATAAAATGCTGCTCCCTGTGCTTGAACAATATGTTAAAGGTGGTCAGGGAGCCGTATATCCTGGTGAGGTATTGCTGCAGGTTTATTTTTTCCTCCTCCCCCAGATTTTCGTTGTTATTGATGCGCTGTTCGAGCACACGCAGACGTTCGCGCACCAGGATAATCTTCTTAAAGAAATTTTCGATGGGAATTTCTTTTGGCTGTAATTGTGCAGAGCCCGGTTTGAGGATCATCACGCCCTTTTTCCAGCGGTCACCCATTTCCACCATTTCCGGAAAATCTGCATAACGGCGAAGCACGCTGGAAAACACTTTTTCCAGGTCAGCCAGGCTGATGCTGCTGCCACCCCCCTCACTTTCGGTTTCAATGCCGGAACCTTCAATAAGTTTTAAGCCGGTAAAGCTATTGGCGATCTCCTTGTCGCCTTTATGCAGGAAAAACACCCGTGTGGTGGTCAGCGATTTTTTTGTGACGATACCCACGCCAAACTGCGGGTGCTCCACTTTTGAGCCAATGGCATAATCAATGGTTTCCATAGTCAAAGCAATGTATTATGGTTTTTTTAAGGACGATAAAAATACAATTTTTAACGAGTCCCTTTTTTTTTACACTGTTTTTGTATTGTTTTGTAGATTTCTCCTGTACACAAGCATTTTGTTCAAAAAAATTTACAAAATGCTTGTGTACAGGAGGAACCGCTTCGCTTTCCCGTGAACCGAGCCACCATTACACTTTCTTTGCTGTGTGTTAAAGGCTGAGGTGGCGAGCTCACGCTTACCGATTTAATCAAATTGTTTCAAGCGTAACTTTTTTCATGCGGCTGTGTAAATTTACGCATGAAAAAATTCATATATATTTGTTATCTGAAAATCATACATCCCAAGACATTGACTCCAAACAAGATGAACAAGGCCGGATTTGGTCGGACCCACCATGACGGTGCACGAATAGAGGTAGATGCTTTGATCACCCATGGATTGATCGTTACCATGGATGACTCTTTCCGCATACTGAAGGATGGGGCTGTTGCTGTAGACAATGGTAAGATAATGGCGGTTGGTGATACCGGGGCCTTGGTTTCCAAATACCAGGGCAGGAAAGTCCTCGACGCCCACCGGAAACTGGTCATGCCGGGGCTGATCAATGCCCACACACACGCCCCGATGAACATCTTCCGCGGCTTTGCCGACGATTTGCCCCTGAATGAATGGCTCTACGATTATATTTTCCCCCTGGAAACGGCGTTCGTAAACCGCGACAACGTAAAACTGGGCACCCGGCTCGCCATTGCTGAGATGTTGCGCAGCGGCACCACCACCTTCAACGACATGTATTACCACATCGAAGAGATGGCCGGGGTCATTGATGAACTGGGGCCCCGTGCCATCCTTACCGATGCCCTGGTAGACCTCCCGGTACACAACGGGAAATCGCTCCAGGAGGCCCTGCAACAGGTAGAGGAGGTCATGCAAACCTGGAACGGTCATCCACGCATCCAGGTTGGTGTGGCTGCCCATGCCCCCTATACAGCAAAACCAAAGGTATACCAGGCAGCCAAAGCCCTGGCAGACAAATACGGGGTTTTGCTGCACACCCATCTTTCGGAAACCCGGTGGGAGTTTGACCTGATCCTTGAAAAATACGGCTTCACCCCTGTTCAGCACCTGGAAAATATCGGGGTACTTGCACCCAACCTGGTGATCGCACACGGCATCCATCTGACCAGGGAAGACATGGATCTTTTGGCACGGCGCGACGTGGGTGTGGCCCACAACCCGCAGTGCAACATGAAACTTGCCAATGGTACCGCCCCCATCCCCAGTTTGCTCAAGTTGGGCGTACGCATCGGCATAGGCACCGACGGGGTGGCATCTAACAACGACCTCGATCTTTTCGATGAGATCCGCTCCGCAGCCCTGGCGCAAAAACTCATCAACGGCGATCCGACCGTGATGGATGCCAAAACCGTGGTGGAAGCGGTTACCATCGGCGGAGCCCGGATGCTTGGCCTGGATAACAAGATTGGCTCGCTCGAAGCCGGCAAGCAGGCTGACATCATCCTCGTGGATCTTACGCAACCACACGCATGGCCCAACTTCAATGCGTACTCACTGATCACTTACAGTTTGCGCGGCAGCGATGTGGACACCGTATTGGTCGACGGCAGGATCCTGATGGAGAACCGACAACTCACCACCCTGAACGAAAGCGACTTGTATGAGGAAGTCCACGCCCTCTCTGACCGTATCCGCGACTGGCAGCACGAGCGGACAAAAAGTCAATCCCAGCCAAAAGCATAAAGCGCACCAGGCAAAAAACCCAAAAAAAGCTTTTCCGGAAATCAAAAAACAGCTATCTTTGCATCCGCAAATGGCTCCGTAGCTTAATTGAATAGAGCATCTGACTACGGATCAGAAGGTTCCAGGTTTGAGTCCTGGCGGAGTCACCAGAAAATTAGCCACTTACAGCGTTTTTGTAGGTGGCTTTTTTTATGCTTAACAATTATTTTCACAAGAAAATCCCTGCTTTTTTGCCCCTCACTTCTTGTGTTCCGTATATCCGGAAACGTGGCACACAAATATCGTTGTAACGAAAACATGACCGACTGGACACCAAACACCGCCGTAATGAATGAATCAGTAAGGGCGGTAAGAGATTATCTGAATGCGGAGTTAGCGAAGTATGATGCATGGGAAGATCCTGAAGATTTCTTCAGGATGTTGTTCGATAACGAACACTCTTTCTATCAAACTAAAAATCATGGTGCTGGTCGAAAGATAATTAAAAGGTTTCT
>PXAA01000083.1 GCA_003567205.1 Bacteroidales bacterium | reverse complement strand
CGGAACAGGCTGACTTGCTGGGGAGTTTCCAGCCATCAGACAATGACCTGGTGGTATGCAACCCACCATGGATCCCGGAAGAAGCTGAAACAGCCCTCGACCAGGCTTGTTATTACCCGCCGGATTTTTTTCCGAGGTTTTTCAAAAAAATGATTGACTATTGTGAACCCGGCGCCACCGTGGCCCTGCTGTTTTCTGATTATGCCCTGGTGGCCGGTATAACAGATGTCCATCCCATTAAAGAAGCATTGAATACATATCCAAAAGATTTCACACTAAAAGCCTATGAACAAAAGCCTGTAGTGGAAAAAGCTGCGGACATAAAATCATGGATACAGGAAATCCGGAATAAAGAAAAAACCGAGTTATTTGTCCTGCGTAGAAATTAGGGCAGTCCTTTTGTTTTCAGGTCATTATGAGTTTATGGCCATTTTTGGGGAATCCCTGGCAAGGACCACTCCTGCTTAAACAAGTTTGACCCAACTTACTTCACGATCAAAGGAAAAGCCCAGTTTTTTGATCAGGTTGATTGATTGATGATTATGGGGCTCAATATTCACAAAAACAGGTTTCTTGCTGGTTTGCTTCTCCACTACCAGAAAACGCAGCAAGCTTTCACCCAGCCCCTGGCCGCGGAACCGCGGAACCACATGTAAAAAGCCCAGGGAGGTGTCATCATGGGTCAGACCCCACCCAACCAATTCCCCGTCCATCCAAACGCCGGCCGATACATCTTTTGCCAGCCGCTCTTTGATATATTGCTCCGAAGTAAAATCCTTATAAGCCGAATTGGTATAAATATATTGCGCCATGGAGGGGTCGAGCGATTTGGATAAATAATCGGGTGGTTCAAGTATTTTTTCATCCGGCAGGTAATACCTGTGTGTGGTGAGTTTCCATTCGATCTTACGGGTGTGGGTCAAAACCGGAAGCATCCATTCTTCCACATTGGCAAAATAGGTGGTCTCAAAATTAAACTTTTCCAAGAGAGCAAACAGGTCTTCGGGGTTGTCGCCGCATAAATATGCCCAAAAGTAGTCGCTGGTACCGCATATCAGCAAAAAATCCCCGTGTTTCAACCATTTTTTAACAGGGTAGTTGTCAAAAAACCCTATTACAGGAAGGCTTTGCAGCGGTTTTTTGGCCAGCAGTTTTTTGAGTTCAGCTTCCATACACCGTCAAATCATTGTGTCCGGTCAAACGATTCAGCAATAATAGGTTAAAGATAATGACAATATAAATACAAATCAACTCTTTATTTCTTCGACCGACTCCAGGATCATATCACATGCTGCTTTTGCCTGATCACGTGTGATAATCAAGGGGGGCGCTATCCGCAAACAATGGTCAGCAAACAAAAACCAGTCTGTTACCAGACCTTTGTTAATGCACCTGGCAATGACCTCCCTGCATTGATAAGCATTGGCAAATTCCAGGCCAAGTAACAAGCCCCTGCCTCGTATTCCAAGGATACGCGGGTGTTTTAAGGTATCGCGGAATACTTTTTCCAGGACAGCAGCGTATTCCCAGAGCTTGCCGTCAACAATGGTTTTCAACGTGGCCCTTGCAGCAGCTGCACAAAGGGCATTTCCGCCAAAGGTAGTTATGTGCCCTAATACCGGTTTTTCAGTCAGGCAGTGCATGATTTCTTTCCCGGCTATAAATGCACCAATGGGTAAGCCCCCACCCAAAGCTTTGGCCAGTGTCAGGATGTCGGGTTCAATACCATAATGCTCGAATGCCCATAGTTTTCCGGTTCGTCCCATGCCGGCCTGTATTTCGTCCAATATGAGCAAAGCCCCGGTATCAGAGCATCTTTGGCGCAGGGCAATCATAAAATCCTTGTCCGGCACAATAGCCCCCGCTTCACCCTGAATGGGTTCAGCCACCACACAGGCTGTCTGCGCAGTAACCTTATCGAGCATATCAATCTGGCCATATGGGATATGATGCACCTGCGGGAGTAAGGGCCGAAAGGCTTTTTTCATCCCTTCATGCCCGGTAACACTCAATGCTCCGTGGGAACTGCCATGGTAAGCGTTATCAAAGGCGATGATCTCTGTTCTTCCGGTATATCGTTTGGCCAGCTTCAGAGCCCCTTCGATGGCCTCGCTGCCCGAATTCACCAGGTACACATTGTCCAGTGCAACAGGCAAATGTTTCACCAGTAAGGCAGCCAATTGAACCTGCGGCGCTTGCACAAACTCCCCATAGACCATAAGGTGCATATATTGATCCAGCTGCTTCCTTACCGCATCAAGAACCGCAGGGTGCCGGTGACCGAGCGCACTAACGGCAATGCCACTGATAAGGTCCATGTATTGTTTGCCATCTGTCCCATACATATACAGGCCTTCGGCCCTCTCTATCTCCAGCGCCAGCGGGGCGGAAGAAGTTTGTGCCAGGTAGCGGTAAAACAATTCTCTGTTCATCATAGGTTTTTAGATCAACAAGTAAACAACTCAACAAAAATCAATACCCATACTTATCCTTCCACAGGGCTTTGAGCCGGGCACGCATCTCTTTTTCGCGTGCGTTTTCGGCAGGATCAAAAAAACGGATCCCAGCGATCTTATCCGGCAAAAATTCCTGGAAGGCAAAGTGGCCGGGATGATCATGCGCATACTTGTAATCTTTGCTATACCCGGCTTCTTTCATCAGTTTTGTGGGGGCATTCCTAATTGCCAGGGGAACTGCCAGGTCGCCTGTTTTGCGAACCAGGTCCTGAGCCTTGTTAATGGCCAGGTAAGACGCATTGCTCTTGGGAGACGAAGCCAGGTATATGGCTGTTTGCGACAGGATAATACGGCTTTCGGGCATACCGATCATATTCACCGCCTCGAAACAGCTTGTGGCCAGCAAAAGGGCATTTGGATTGGCATTGCCAATGTCTTCAGATGCCAGAATAAGCAGCCGGCGCGCGATGAATTTGGGGTCTTCGCCTCCTTCTATCATCCGGGCAAGATAATAAACAGCTGCATTGGGATCGCTGCCCCTGACCGATTTAATAAAAGCTGAAATAACATCATAATGCATTTCACCGGCTTTATCGTACAGGGCCAGGTTTTGCTGGATAACTGATAAGACCATATCGTTGGTCAGCACAACTTTCTTTCCTGCTGTTGAATGGACAGCCAACTCCAGGGCATTGAGTAATTTTCGTGCATCGCCGCCGGAAACCCTTAACAAAGCCTCCGTCTGACGAACATCGATCTGTTTTCCTGTATCCTGATGCAACAATTCGGTGCCCCGGTTGAGCAACTTTTTCAGGTCATCCGGATCAAGTTCTTTCAGAATATATACCTGGCAACGCGACAAAAGGGGCGATATCACCTCAAAAGACGGGTTCTCAGTGGTAGCACCGATCAGGGTTAAGACACCTGTTTCTACTGCTCCCAAAAGGCTGTCCTGCTGTGATTTACTGAAGCGGTGGATCTCATCGATAAACAGTATGGCATTGCCACCCGATTCTTTGGCCTTTTGAATGACATGGCGAACATCCTTCACGCCGGAACTTACCGCACTCAGGGTATAAAACGGTCGGAGGAGTTTATGCGAAATCAGCATGGCCAGGGTGGTTTTGCCAACCCCGGGTGGCCCCCAGAGAATCATGGACGGAACTTGCCCGCCCTCTATGGATTTACGCAAGATGGCCCCGGGCCCTACCAAATGGTCCTGGCCCAAAAACTCATCCAGCGTCCGGGGCCGCAATTTCTCAGCCAACGGCACATTCTTATCAGTCATTTATCGACTAATTACTAATTAATAACTACTAATTACTAACTACTAACTACTCCTATCAAGCTGCTCCAGTCTCTGCAACAACGGTGGGTGTGAATAATGCACATACACATAAGCCGGATGCGGCCGCAAATTACTCAGGTGGTTCACCGAAAGCTTCTTCAGGGCTTCCTGAAGGCAGACACCATCATAGGTTCTGGCTGCAAAGGCATCTGCTTCGTATTCATGTTTCCGGCTCATGCGGTTAACCAGGATTCCCAAAATTAATGAAACCGGCGAATACAGCAAGCCAAATGCCAGAATGCCCATATGGAAACTTTGGTTTTCGGATCCCAGGGCCATGGAAAGTTCGGGCCGGTTGATAAACAGACCAAGCAAAAACAACATCACCCCCGTGTGAATAACCGACACGGTCATTCCTTTCAATGTATGTTTTTTCTTATAATGGCCGATTTCATGGGCCAGTATGGAAACCAGTTCTTCGGTGCTGTGTTCTTCGGTGCTGTGTTCTTTGATCAGTGTGTCGAACAATACGATACGTTTTTTTGGCCCAAGCCCGCTGAAATAGGCATTGGCTTTTGCACTTCTTTTTGAACCATCTATCACATAAATATCATCGAGCCTGAAACCGGCCGTGTCTGCATAATCTTCTATGGCTTTGCGCAGGGGGCCTCTCTCAAGGGGGGTTTGTTTGTTAAATAGCGGAACAATGAGCGTACTGTAAAACATCATCATAAACACACTGAAGGCAGTGAATGCCAGCCAGGCGTAAAGCCAGAAAAGGGCACCCGCGGTATTGTAAAACCATACAAAAACAGCAAGCAAACCACCTCCGATCAAAACAGCCAGAAGCCATCCCTTAAGTTTGTCCAGTATATAGGTTCCGGGGGTGGTGCGGTTGAACCCGAAACGTTCTTCAATAACAAAAGTTCCGTAAATATCAAAAGGGGTGGACAAAATATCGGAAGCCAGACCAAGAATTCCAAAGAACAGCAAAGCCATCCACACAGGATGGACTGTGTATTGCCTGATAAACACATCCAGATAACCAAATCCGCCGAATGCCAGCATCAACAGGATGAAAGCAAAAGACAATGTACTGGTAATGATCCCAAAGCGCATATTGACCCTGGCATATTCCTGCGATTTGCGGTATTTTTTTTCGTCATAAATCCCCCTGAGTTCATCGGGCAGCACTTTGCTCCACCGGCTGGCGTTTAAATAGTCCATAACACGGTCAAACAGATAATCAAGGATGATTATAACGATGATGATATAAAGTATGGTTTGCTCCATCAATTATATATTTTTTCCGGATTCATCAGTAGCTTCCGCTTCTTTTGCGGATCAGCCACTCTAAAGTAAGCAATAACAATGTGATAAAGAAAATTGCCTTGATGTTGATGAGTTCTGCAAAATCTTTCTGTGCATACATCCGCGGATTGATGTCCTCCCTGGAAAGAATGTCGGCCTGCAAAGCCTCCCACTGGTCAGGATAAAACATACCAGCCCCGCTATTTTCAGCCATCTGAAAAAGCAGCCCATGGTCGGCGGTGGTGCGCAGACCCTCAAGGTCAAGGGGGCTTACATTAAATATTCCCCGATCACTCAAGCGCTCACCCCTTGTATGAACGTGCGCTTCCCAGGTATAGGCCCCGGGCTCGAAAATACCGGCATCAAGGCGATAGGCGTTGGCGGTGTGACCCATAACATAAGGAAAAGACAGCCCTTCTTCGTTAACGATCTCAAGCTGTATGCCCGGCTCATTGATGAGTTCATAACTCGGGTTATAAAGTTCCGCTTCAAAAAGCACCGCTTCATTTTCATAAACCAGCTGGTCTGACTGCACCCGGAACAAACGCCTGTCTTCCTTCAGGGCCAGGTATTGAACCATCCTGGAAATCATATCATCAAAAGCATGGTGACTGGCATGGCGCATAAACGCGTGAAGGCGCCAGCGCCAAAGGCCCTCGCCTGTGATCACCCCGGCCCTTCGTTCCGCGAGTTCTGAAAATACAATTAGCGGACGTCCGGTCATCTCCTGCCCGATTTTCTGATAAAGCATCACGTGTGCGCCCCCCGGAATCGAATAGGTGCCAAATGGTGAATACAAAGGGGGCAGATATTCCAGCAAACTGCGTGTGGTTTCCTGCATGGAAAATAGCGCAAACGCCTGGTTGTAACCAGGCAGCGTTTCTTCCAACTCGTCACTCCTGGCCTGGATATCAAGGCCGTGTGCCAGGCGGTTAAAAGCCCCCAGATCAGTCTGTTTGCCTAAAACGAACAATATGGGAATGGATTCCTCTGCAGCCTGGTCTAAAATGACCGGGGATGGATGTTTGGCAGAAGGAAGCTGGTGCAGGACCAACAGGTCGTAATCCGCTGCGCTTTCTTTGAATTCATCCATCAGAAACACATCGGTTTCAAAATGATCGTTCTGCACAAGTGATTCCCTGATGGCCCCTACATCGGGATGGGGGCTGTTGGCAAGGATCAGCACCCGCTGGCGGCCGTCAATCACATCAATAAAGAAATCCTGATGATTGTTATCCAGGCTGACCTCTCCTTCTAGAGGCGCCAGAGAAGCCCGGTATTTTTGCATGCCCGGCTCATCGGCATCCAGATAGAGGCTGATGGTTTCCACATGATGCCCGGAGGCAAATGTGATGTTTTTACCAAACAACTCATCTCCGTCATGGCTTACACTTAGGCGACTGGTCATTCCTTCGCTTTGCAGGGCCTCAATGTCAATTTCAACAGGGAAGCGGTTGCCAAGGTAAGTTATCTCATTATGATTCACCCGCTTCAGGATAAGGTCGCGTCGGGGAAGGGTGTCTCCCATGGCAATGGTATATACCGGGTAGTTTACCCTGGCGGCTGCATACAGCGGATTTGTTCCCCTGTTGTATAAACCATCGCCGGCAATGACCACCGCACCGATATTACGGTTACTGTAACGCATATCCAGCTCATGGAACACCTCCGACATATTGGTCATCCGCTCTGAAAAATCAATGGTTTCGGCCCGGGAAAAACGCTCCCCAAAGGTGTAAAGCCTGGGATCGGCAGTATGCGACATTCTTTCAATGAATCCGTATAAACCGGGCAGGTAATCATCACGGTAATAGGCCGTGTCATGGGTGAACAACAATGAAGCAGAGTTATCCTGCACAAAGATCAACAGCGGTTCTTCCACGTATTGGCTTTTCCGCTCCACCAGGGGCGAAAGCAAAAGCAATGCCAGTGTGCTGATGGTTATAAACCGGAAGATTGCCAGTACACGTTTTGTTGCCAGTGGAAAATCGGCTTTCCTGCTTTTGTAATACAGTATTCCGCTATATGCCAACCCACAAAGCAGGCATAGCAATATCAACCAGGCCGGGTAATCAAATACAATATTAACATTCATCATATGAAGGGCCATCTGCCTGACAATTAGACAGATGGCCTTTTGTTTACAGGATGATCATCCTGGTTTATTTGGATGGGCTGTCCGGTGATTTGCCCTTGCTGGTAGAGGGGCCACCTGGTCTGCTGATCTGTTCTCTCATGGAAGTATCGGCTTTGATATTCTCCATGCGATAAAAGTCCATGATTCCAATGTTGCCGCTTCTGAACGACTCGGCAATGGCTTTGGGTATCTCTGCCTCTTCCTGGATCACTTTGGCCCTGGCTTCCTGGGCCTTGGCTTTCATCTCCTGTTCGACAGCCACCGCCATGGCACGACGTTCCTCAGCCTTGGCCTGGGCAATATTTTTATCGGCATTTGCCTGGTCGATCTGCAGCATGGCACCGATGTTCTTACCCACATCGATATCGGCAATGTCAATCGAAAGGATCTCGTAAGCCGTACCGGAGTCAAGGCCCTTGGAAAGCACCACTTTCGAAATGCTATCGGGATTTTCAAGCACCTGTTTATGATGCTGCGCCGAACCAATTGAAGTTACAATACCTTCGCCCACCCTTGCCAGGATGGTTTCTTCGCCGGCACCACCCACCAATTGTTTGATGTTGGCCCGCAAAGTAACCCTTGCCTTGGCAATCAGCTGTATACCGTCCTTAGCCACGGCAGCCACCGGTGGGGTATTGATCACCTTGGGCTTTACCGACATCTGTACCGCTTCCAGTACGTCACGACCCGCAAGGTCAATGGCTGTAGCTGTTTTGAAATCCAGCGGAATATTCGCCTTGTCGGCGCTGATCAATGCGTTCACGACAGCTTTAACCCGTCCTCCCGCCAGGTAGTGTGCTTCCAGGTCGTTCCGGTTCAGTGACAGGCCCGCCTTGGTGGCAGCAATCAGATTATTCACAATCACCGCCGGCGGAATTTTACGCCAACGCATCAACACGAGTTGCAAAAGGCTGATCCGCACACCCGACACCAGGGCGGAGAACCACAATCCGACAGGGATAAAATAAAAAATGATCCACAAGCCCACGATACTCACCAGGGCTATGGCAATAATAACTCCAATGTTCTGGTCCATGTCTATTCTTCTTTAGATTTAACAATAATTTTATTTCCTTCTACTTTAATAACCACTATGGGGGTATTTTCAGGGATGAGATTGTCTTTAGATCGTACCTCGTAATATTCATCTTTGATCAGGGCTTTTCCCATGGGGTTTAGGCGGGTGATGGCCACACCCTCATCGCCTTTAACTACCATGTCGGCTTCCACTACATTGACGCGACCTTCGAGCACCGAACTGTGCATGGCCTTTTTCCAGGTGTTGGACCGCAGAGCGATCCCAATAGCGATCAGGCTGATGACAAGTGTTCCTATCAGGGTAATCACGCCGGTTTTCACACCATAATGGTTAAAAGAAACCACAACGCCGGCAATGACCAGGCCCACACCAAACAACCCGACCACAGTGGCACCCGGTACCACCAGTATTTCAAGCAGCAGGAATATGATCCCCACCACAATCAAACTCAATACTACAAGCCATATCATCGCTTTATCCGTTTAAATAAAACAAATCAATTACCCCACCTTCTGTAATATTCCATGGCGTCGGGCAAATACTCCCTGGCTGCATTGATCCTTGCTTCATTGGTAGGGTGCGTACTGAGAAAAGCAGGCACAGCAGAGGCTCCAGAGTATTCAAGCATACGCTCCCAGAAACTGATCGCATGTGAGGGGTCGTAACCGGCCATGGCCATGAAGGTCATTCCAAGGGCATCAGCCTCGTATTCATGTTGCCTGCTGTATGCAAGGCTTCCGAGGGTTCCCCCCACCCCATATGCCAACAAAAAAATATCCCTGGTTTGCTGGGGTTTTTCACGAATGGCCACTTCGAGGCTTACGGCACCCATGGCCAGCAGCAATTGCTGACTCATTCGCTCATTGCCGTGCCTGGCCACTGCGTGGGCGATCTCATGAGACATCACCACCGCCAGGCCATTTTCATCCCTGGTCAGGTTAAGAATACCTGTATAAATAGCTACTTTGCCTCCGGGCATAGCCCAGGCATTCACCTCATTGCTTTCTACCAGTGTGAAATTCCATTCAAAACCCTGCACCCGTTTTTCCTGACCGGTTTCACGTAAAAAATTCACCACCGCAGTGGATATCCGCTCACCGGTGTGCTGCACAAGCTGTGCCCGGGGATCTTTTAACGGAACCACATTATGCTCTGCCATAAAGCCCTGATAGCTGGCAGCAGCCATTTCTCCCAACAGCCCTTCGGGCAGCATACGCACCTGACGGCGTCCGCTAATGGGAACCCTTGCACAGGATGACCACAGCAAAGTCAGGACCAGAAGAAATATAATGCGGTGTTTGTTCATGACGAAACAATTGGGATAATGAACTATATCATTAACAAAAATAACCAAAAAAATCATTATACCATTGAAAAGAATAACATAAGTCCGGCGAGTCAGCGAATTATCTCTTGAAGGATATCCGGTTTTCTTTGCCCTGTATTAATCGTTTGATGTTGTTCCTGTGGGTGATGGGCACAAACAGGGCAATGGAGATGGCAAAAATCACCTTCGGAAGCAGGGTGACGTCTTTGACCCAGATGACCACAATGGGCAATGCAATAGCGGCTGCCAGAGATCCAAGGGACACATAGCGGGTAGACAAAAAAACAGCCAGGAACACAACCAGGCATATTAAAAAAGCTTCGGGAAACAGAATGAAAACAACACCCAATAACGTGGCAATGCCCTTACCACCCTTAAAGGAGGCAAATACGGGCAATACATGGCCCAGTATGGCCATAGCACCCAGCAGGATCTGAAAAACCACATACCATCCGGGTGATGTAAAATATGCGTGCACTATCGATGCCAGGGCCACCGCTGCAACCCCTTTCAGTGCATCTATAAGCAGCACCACCAGCCCGACCCGGGGGCCCAGCACCCGCATCGCATTGGTTGCACCGGCATTGCCACTGCCATGCTCCCTTACATCCAGGCCACGCCACCACTTCCCGGTCCAGACCGCTGTGGGTAATGAACCGATCAAATAAGCCAGTATGGTCAAAATGAACAGATGGCCCAAGGCCGGTAATTGCATGTCCATTCGGTTATTGCTTTAGCAGTTTGAGAGATACCCAGTCGTTTTGTTGTTTTTCTCCGGTCAGCAAAAGGCCAATACGGTGGGCTTCCGCAAAGATAACATCTTTGTCGAAAGAAAGAAAACCACTCAGTAACAGGCACCCGCCGTTGTTCAGTACAGCCACATAAGCGGCCATATCATCCAGAAGCACATTGCGGGTGATGTTGGCGATGACCACGTCATAGGATTCGTCGCCGAGCAGTGAAGCATCTCCATGGAGTATCCGCATATTACGTATGCCATTCCGTTTGGCATTTTCCATGGTATTTTCCCAGGCATAGATATAATTGTCAATGGCTGTGACCTGTTTTGCGCCTTTTTGCGCCGACAGAATGGCCAGCACCCCTGTGCCGCAACCCATATCCAGTACGGCCTTACCGACCAGGTCCATTTCCAGCAGCCACTCCACGGCCAGGGAAGTGGTTTCATGATGGCCTGTACCAAATGACATTTTTGGCTCGATGACAATCTCATAGGCCACCCCCTTCCCAGCCTTGTGAAAAGGCGCTCTGATGAGGCACTTTCCGGCCACCAGCACCGGCTCAAAATTGCTTTCCCACACCGCATTCCAATTCCTGCCACCAAGTCGTTGTACCTCAAAAGAGAGTTTTTCCGGACCCGTTGTATGGTATTTTTCGAAAACAGCCTTTACCGGCTTTGAACGGTACTTGCAGGCAGGGATATAAGCCTTAAAACCATCCTCTTCTTCCGAAAAACTATCAAAACCAATATCTGAAAGTTCGGCAATAAGGATCTCCGCCCATGGCTCTACCGGCAGCAGCTGACAATACACCTCAACATAATCCATCCGCTAATTGCTTATTTCATTAAGTTTCTGCACAATCTCATAAAACTCCCCGGCTTTTAACGATGCCCCGCCAATAAGGCCACCGTCCACGTCGGGCTGGACAAAAAGCGCACCGGCATTTTTGGCATTGCAACTGCCACCATAAAGAATGCTGAGTCCGTCGGCTGTTTCCTGATCATAGGTCTTCCCCACCAGTTTGCGGATATGGGCATGCATTTCCTGAGCCTGTTCAGGGTTCGCGGTAACGCCCGTACCAATTGCCCAGACGGGTTCGTAGGCAATTACTACTTTGGAAAACCGGGCTTGATTCATCCAGAACAAGCCCCGCTGCAACTGCCCCGTCACCACCTCAAAGTGTTGGCCTCTTTCGCGTTCCGGAAGCAGTTCGCCACAGCAGAATACCGGGCATAAGGCGTTTTTCAGCACCTGCCTGACTTTTTCGGCCAGCAATTCATCATTTTCCAAAAACTGATTTCTTCGTTCCGAGTGGCCAATGATTACGTGCGTTGCCCCAACAGACCGGATCATGGAAGCAGAAACCTCACCGGTATAAGCACCTTGTTCCTCGTGGTGACAATTCTGGGCCCCCACCGACACCCCCTGATGGTTTATAAACAGATCAAGTATCCTGGTCATATACACATATGGCGGGAACAGCACTACTTCGGGCATCGATGTACCATTGCCGTTTTCCATAACAGGATGGTAGTGATTCAGTTTGACTTTCAGTTCGCCTACCAATACCCTGGCTTCTTCCAGGCTAAGGTTCATTTTCCAGTTTCCTGCAACAATTTTCTTTCTCATAATCATGCGATGATTGGTGATTAAAGTTCTAAATATAACTACAAAGATAAGGCAAACCTGGCCTTTTTCGAACAATTTTCGGCGGATGTAATATGCGCTTACCCGCTAAGCCGCACCCGGGGATCCAACACAGCATAGACCATGTCCACCACAATGTTGATCAGTACCAGCATTACCGAAATAAGCAGCACCGCCCCCATCAGTACGGGAAAATCATAATATTCGAGGGCTTCCACAATCACCACGCCAATGCCTTTCCAGTCGAAGACGTACTCTACGAATACGGCCCCGGCCATAAGCGATGCAAACCAGCCCGAAACAGCAGTAATTACAGGGTTCAGGGCATTTTTCAAGGCATGGCGGGTAATGACACGGAATTCTGAAAGGCCTTTGGCCCGGGCTGTGCGTATGAAGTCCTGGGCCATGACATGGTTCAGGGAACTCCTGGTAAGCTCGGTAACAATGGCAAGGGGCCGGATGCCCAGGGTAATTGCCGGCAGGATGATGTTTTGCCAGGCGATATACTCCCCCCTTCCAAAATCATCCACTTCCCACAAAGATCCCGTCATACTCAGACCGGTTATATCGCCCAGAAGGTAGGCAAAGATCCAGGCAATGATGATGGCGGCAAAGAAAGAGGGCAGCGACATACCCAGCACCGAAAATACCAGGGTGCCCCGGCTGAGCCAGGGTTTTCTTTTCAGGGCAATATAGGTGCCCAGGGCGATGCCCAGCAACATGGCAAATACAATGGACAATGCGGCCAGCAACAGGGTGTTAGGAAAAGCAGTCCACAGGATATCCATTACGCCCCGGTCGCTTTGATATGAGCGCCGCAGGTAAGGTTTTTTCAATACCATGGTATATTCACCAATTGTGGCCAGCCTGCTGTAAGAATAGGTTTCCGGGTCCAGGAAAATCAAACTTTCTCTGGCCGAATGCCGGTGTACACTCAGGGGGGATATGTCGTTCAAATAGTGCAGGTATTGCTGGTGTACCGGCCGGTCAAGCCCTAATTCACGCTGAATGGCCTCTACCGAACTGATGTCGGCACGTTGTCCGAGCATCATCCTGGCAGGGTCGCCGGGCAAAACGGTAAACAGGAAAAACACCACCGTTACCACCCCAAACAACACCCACAAGCCATACCAGAAACGCCTGATCAAAAATTTCAGCATTCCAGTTCGAGTTTTATCAGTGCAAAGACCGCATAATTGACAATATCGTAATAATTGGCATCGATGCCTTCTGAAAAAGAAGCCTTGCCCTGGTTATTTTCTATTTGTTTAATGCGTAACAACTTCATCAGGATGATGTCTGTCAGCGACGACACACGCATGTCGCGCCAGGCTTCTCCATAATCATGGTTCTTATTGTGCATAAGGCTCCGGGCCTTTTCAAAATATTTGGTATACAAGGTGTTGGCCTCTTTTGCATCAAGATCTATTGTATCACTTGCACCCAGTTCAAGCTGCACCAACCCCATAATGGAATAATTTACAATTCCGACAAATTCGGGGGCAATCCCTTCCAGTATTTTTTGCGTACCTTTGCTCTGCAATGAGCGGATACGCTGGGCTTTGATATAAATTTGATCGGTCAGGGAAGATGGCCGCAATACGCGCCATGCATTACCATAGTCCTGCATCTTTTTTTGGAAAACATCCCTGCATAATTCAACGATCCGTGAATATTGCCCGTCGGTTTTGGTTTCTTTGCTCATTGCGCGGCTGTTTTAATATAAACTGGAAACATAGATTACCCCCATGCGGAAAGAAGCTTTTCTGTGCTCCAAAAAGACCCTTAACTGTAAGGGCAAAATTATAAATTTATCTTCACCTTTGGTCATGGGGGTGATGAATATTACACCGGATTCTTTTTATGACGGTGGAAAATACCGCCATCCGCTGGATGCCATAAAGCAAGCAGAAAGATTGCTGGAAGACGGAGCAAATATACTGGACATGGGGGCTGCATCAAGTCGTCCGGGTGCCGGCATTATTGACCCGCAAGAGGAACAACAGCGACTACTGCCTGCGCTGAAAGCTGTTGTAAAGCAATTCCCCGAAGCTACCATCTCCATTGACACCTATCATTCAGCTACAGCCAGATTGTCCGTGGAAGCCGGGGCCCATATGATCAACGATATTTCTGCCGGCCGGATTGATCCGGATATGTTTAGCACCATCGCTGAATTACAAATACCATATGTGATGATGCACATGCAGGGCATGCCTGATAACATGCAGGCTAGTCCACAATACCGGCACCTGGTAAAGGAGGTGGCCGCGTTTTTCTCAGAAAGGATTGAAAAGTTGCGCGCACTGGGTATTCACGACATCATCATTGACCCGGGATTCGGGTTCGGGAAGACCATGGAGCACAACTACAGCCTGCTGGCAAATCTGGATTATTTTGCCATGTTTGACCTGCCCCTGCTGGTAGGATTCTCCAGAAAATCCATGATCAATACATTGCTGGGCACAAGCCCGGACCAGGCCCTGAACGGCACCACCGTTTTAAACACCCTGGCGTTGGACAAAGGGGCGGATATTCTCCGTGTACATGACCCCAAAGAAGCCCTTGAGGCAATAAAAATCATTGCTTTTTACCAAAGCCAGAAATAAAACCATTATCTTTATCAACATCTGAGAGAACGCATTCTTTATGACCGGTTTATTTATATTGGGATTTCTTCAGATACGTTTACTGGATATACTGGATGTTGTCTTGGTGGCCATCCTGATATACCAGTTATACCTTTTGCTCAGGGGCACCGGAGCCATGAATATTTTCCTGGGAATCCTTTCTATTTACTTAATTTGGTGGCTTGTACGGATATTCGAAATGGAATTGCTGACAGCCATCCTCGGACAATTCATTTCCGTTGGTGTGCTGGCCCTGATCATAGTTTTCCAGCCTGAAATCCGAAGATTTCTCCTGGTCCTTGGTAAAAGGAGTATCCTCCACAGCGGATCACGCAACTTTTTTAAGGGTTTCTGGCAAATGGAAACAGAAGGGGAACTGAATATCCCGGCCATTGTCAATACCATGGAGTCTTTTTCTGAGCAGAAAACCGGGGCACTGATTGTCATTACACAAAAAAACGAACTGGAGTCCTTCATTGAAACCGGCCAGCGGATGGATGCGCAGATATCGGAACAACTACTTGGCTCCATTTTTTTTAAGAACAGCCCTCTGCACGATGGTGCAGTGATCATCTCCAAAAGCCAGATCCTGGCTGCCCGCTGTGTTTTGCCGGTATCAGAGCTAAGACGGATCCCATCTGCCCTGGGTTTGCGCCACCGTGCTGCCATCGGCATCACCGAACAGACTGACGCAGTGGCCCTGGTGGTCAGCGAACAGAACGGAAAAATTTCATGGTGTAAATCGGGGCAAATCAAACGAAACATCAAGCCACTTCAGCTTAAAGAGCTGCTCGCCAAAGAATTTTTCCCAAAACCAGGAGATACCCGTGATGCAAAAGACAAATTTTCTTTCTTTACAAATTTGATCAGGCATAAGAAATCCGGTTGATCAACCTCTGTTTATTGTTTGAGGATGAATTCCATGATTTTTGTTTTCTCCTCCGGATGGAACCATACGGCATCATTATACCTTTTAAACCAGGTTAACTGCCGTTTGGCATAGCGGCGCGTATTGGTCTTTATTTTTTCCATGGCAAAACGTAGTGGCCAATGATTGGACAGCCAGGAAAATATCTCTTTATACCCAACAGTGTTCAGTGCGTTCATATCCCGGTACCGGTAAAGTCCGACCGCTTCTTCTATCAGTCCGTCTGCGATCATTTGTGTGGCGCGGGCGTTTATCCTGGCAAAAAGATCCGGCCGGGGACGGTTCAATACAATGTGTTTGATCCGGAAAGGCCTTTCCTTAATCCTGCGCTTACGAAGTGATGAAAACGGGGTCCCGGTAGAAAGAAATACCTCCACGGCACGCATCATCCGCTTGGGATTTGCCCTGTCAACCTCTGAATAATAGACCGGATCGACCTTTCTAAGCCATTGCCGGAGTCCTGTAAGGCCTTCTTCACGGTAGACTTCCTGAACCTTCTTGCGCACCAGGGGATCCGGGTCGGGCAATTCGTCAATACCACGACACAAGGTGTCAATATATAAACCCGAACCGCCACAAAGCACCGCGTAGCCGGAATTACGAAACAGGCCTTCGACAACGGCCAGTGCATGTTTTTCGTAAATTGCTGCATTATAATAATCCCTTATGGATAAGTGGCCGATCAGATGATGTGGAATGGCTTCAAGCTGCGATGGTTCCGGCATGGCCGATCCAATTTTCAGCTCTCTGTAAAACTGGCGCGCATCGCCTGAAATGATTTCCGTTTTAAGTTTACCGGCAATATCAATGGCCAGTTCCGTTTTGCCAACGGCTGTTGGGCCGGTGATCACCACCAAGACCTTATTTTTCGGAGTCAAAGTCATCATTATTGCCTCCCTGGTCTGTTTCGAAGAAATCATCAGCCCCCTCAATCTGATCATAATCAGAGAGATCTCCGGGAAGCTCTTCTCCTTGGTCATAAGCAAAATCCATGGGAGGTTCCACACCGGGCATTTGTTTGGGTGTGGCTACCAGTTCCTGGGGAACCGGGCCCAAAGTCCTGCTGAAACGGGGATAGGTCTGACTTTTGTCTGCAGGGTTTATTTTGATCAATTCAATATAAAACGTCCATTGGTTCAGATAGTCATACACGAACATAAGCCGCTGATGGGGGTCGTCAATATAATCTTTAAGGATGCACTCGTGCATCAGCAGGGTATTGTTTTTATTTTCCGGAGGCTCCTCCCCCTCGTCTGGCTCTTCGCCCGGAGGCTCCTGTGGATTCATGTCGACCAGTTGAATCTCTTTTAATTTTCGGAAACGGTGGTCGCAGATGTAAAATGAAGCCAGCATGCCCGGATCCAGGCCAAGGTTACCCAGAATGGCCTGATGAAAATCTTCAAAGGTCTGATCGGCCCGTAGTTCGATTTCCCTCAGAAACCCATCATGATCCTCAAAACTTGTCTTAAACCTGTAAATTATCATACAACACTCCTAAACAGTTTTGTGCGGGCATATATCTAAGCAAAAATACTGATTAATTTTTGGAATTTCGGAGTGTTAATCCCAATTTTTTACCTTCTTCAGCCATCAATTTCAGAGCTGCTTCCCGCTCGTTGGGAATAAGTCCGTCCAGGATGGCTTCGCGAATGGCTGTCTTTATAAGGCCAACCTCTTTGCAGGGCGAGATACCGAAGGCCTTCATGATGTCCTGGCCCGACACAGGGGGTTGCCAGTTTCTCAGCCTGTCCTTTTTTT
>PXAA01000096.1 GCA_003567205.1 Bacteroidales bacterium | reverse complement strand
TTTTTTACCACATCATCCTGCCCTACGATGACCTTGGATATTTCCGTTTTCATCGACTGGTATTTACCCGCCAGGGCATCCAGGGCTTCAACATCGGAAGAATATTTCATAACAACTCAAAAAAAACAAACATTCATTAATCGATCATTGCAACCAATTGATTTCAAAGTCACAATCTTTATAATCTTCGTGAATGGAAATGTAAGTGCTTTGCAACCTTCTTTCCACCCATCTGTTTATTGCTGTTCGCTGTTTTTCCTGCAGAGCCAGTTTTTGTATAAAGTCATAATCTTGTTGCAGGTTTGCCGGGTGGGGATCAATCCGCTCCCTCACTGTTACAATTTGGAAAGCCTGTTGCCCGTCATCTGTCATGGTTTCCATTGGCCGCGATATTTCCCCCACCTCCAGGCGGTCAGCAACAAAAAACAGGCTGGGGTCCATTTCTTCGGTCTTAAACCTGGAGGTACCGGTATATGGGTTCACAATAACACCACCACTGCGGCCTCCCGGATGGTCGGAAAATCTCCTGGCAGCCTCAGCAAAAGTCATCTCGCCGCTCATAATGAGTGTACGGATACTGTCAAGTTTGTTTTTGGTTTGTTGTTCCACCTCCGGTGACAGTTTTGGGCGAAGCAACAGGTGCCTTACATTGATCTGTTCACCCCTGCGTTCGATCAATTCAATGATGTGGTAACCAGACTTCGTTTCAACAATTTCAGATATTTCACCAGGACGAAGGCTAAATGCAACGGCTTCGAATTCAGGATGAAGATCACCACGCGAATAAAACCCAAGTTCCCCGCCGCGACGCGCCGAACCAGGATCTTCCGAATACAGAATGGCCAAGGTACGAAAACTCTCTCCGTCCAGAATCCGTTGACGAAACCCTTCGAGGCGTTCCACCACTTCATCGATCTCCATTTGTTCTACAGGTGGCTCGATAAGTATCTTGGCCAGGATCATTTCGCTTTCAACCATGGGTATTTTATCTTCGGGCAAGCGCTCAAAAAAGGACCTGACCTCCGAAGGAGTAACAGCAACGTTCCTGGTGATTTCCGATTCCATCCGCTGGCTTACCAGTTGCTCCCTGATTGGGTCCCAGAATTCTTCCCGGAGTTCTTCCACTGTTTTACCATAATACTCCTCCAGGCGTTCACGGGACCCGATCTGGCGGATAAAGAAACGTAACCGGCGCTCTATCTCTTGTTCAATCTGCGTATCTGCCACTTCAACACTGTCAATGACAGCCTGATTATACAGTAATTTCTGAAACATCATATCGTCGAGCAAGACACAAAACGGGTTCGGACCAAGATCGACGCCCTGGGCCTCCAGCTGACGCTTTTGTTCCACCAGTTCAGATTGCAGAATGGCACTGTTTCCTACTACGCCAATCACCTGGTCAATGACCACCCTTTGCTGGGAAAATCCATCCAGTGAAAGATTTACCCAAAAGATCAAAAAGGCCAAAGGCAATATTCTACATATAATTTTCATCTGTTAATTCCTTTCATTCCAGCATTCGTATCATGAACATCCTGAAAATTAAAAATATGTTTCAATCCGGTTGGCCTCTATGGCCTGATTGAAAAACTCAAGTCTTTTTTCACGGATAAATGTTTGCTTTCTGCGGTTTAAAATCTGCATACGGATATTGTCACGTTCAAAATCAAGCGGTGAAATATCCCCCTTGAGGCGATAATCGTATATGTATAAAAAATAACGGTAATAGTCGTCTGTTATTTCGATATACCGGTTATTGCGCAAATAACGACCCTTGTCTTGAATATCAAGTGGCATGTCTAACAGTATATCATTGAAAGTAATCCAGTTACTCCTTCCGATGTAATAGGTTGCCGCATGGTCCAGACAATAATTTTCCAGTCTTACCAATTCCTCTTCGTCCATACTCCGGTATAATGACCGGATGGTCGCCAGGTTGGTAACATTCAGGGGCAATTTGATATAATTGGCCTGCACGATATGGTCCCGGAGTGAAAAATGCATTTTGTTTTCTTCATAATACCGGCTGATTTCCTGATCCGACACAAGCGAATCCATTTCAGTCCGGGTCAGTTCGCTTTCAAATGCATGAATAATCAAAGTATTTCTGTAATCTGTCACACGTTGCTCAAAATTAATTTTCTCACCAGGCAATACCTGCTTTGCATGATACAGAAAAACCTGCTGATTGATCCAGCGGTCCACATACCTTTTTACAATGGCAGCACTGTCTTCCGGACTGCTGCCATGGGGTATAATTTGCCTGATGTCTTCAAGATAAAGGCGGCTGTTGTAAGCCTTGGCGAGCAAAGTGTCTTCTGTCTGAAGCTCAAATATGTTGCAGGCACTTATAAAAAAAAACATCAGGCCGTAAAACAGGAACAGGATCTGAGAGGAATAATTCTTTTTAAAAAACAGGAAAGCTGGCATATCTTTCTTTAGTCAAATGTAATGGTTTCCAACACTTCAAAATCAATCCATATTTCATACTTATCCCGGAGGGTGGTCACCCATTGTTTCTCCAGATAATTCTGATAATCTGCAATCACTATGCCACGCACTTCCCTTAATTCATCTGCCTGGTATCGGTCTTTATTCTCCTCAAAATAGGATTTAAGGCCTGTTGTGTCTGAGGTGGCTTTTGACCATACTTTTTCATTGGTAATTTCAAACAGCAACATACCATCACGATACTCTTGCATGACCCTATTAAATTCAGGATATTTCTCTTCCAGCCGGGCATCTTCATATTTCAGAATTTTTTCATCGACAAAGCGTTGGTATTGCATATAAATATAACTGGGAATATTCTGGGGTTCCTGTTTTCTTTGATTGCTGAATAAATAATTTTTAAAGTCTTTTAAAGTAAATTCTGTTGAGCCAAAACTAAAAAGCATTTGTTCATACAGATTGGCTTCGGACATTTCCCACTGGCCTTCAAAAATTGTTTCATCCACAACTTTGTATAGTTTTCGCAAGGCATTCAGGTCTTCCTGAAACATATATTCCTTTTTTATCCTTTTTATTACAGCCTCTTGCCCAAGCTGTGAGCGGGCATCACGTTGTAATCTGTTATGCAGTTCGGTATAAGCCTCTTCGTAAGGTGGAGGTGGTGTTTTTTCAATAAGTTGGATAATATGCCATCCAAAATCAGATCGAACGGGTGATGAATAATCACCGGCTTCTTGCAGTTCACTTATGGCTTTTATAAACTGTGGCACCATCCTGTTGGATGTAAATGGCTGCATTTCCCCTTTGCGCTGGGCCGATTGTCTATCTTCTGAAAATTCACTGGCCAGTTCCCCAAAGTCCTCTCCGTCTAAAAGTTTCTTATGAATATCATGTATTTTTTCCTCTTTCCTGATCAGTTCTTCTTTTTCCATTTCAACAGGGGTCATCAGCATAATATGTGCTACCCTTGCCCTGCCCATTGCAGGCAAACGATCGGTTACCTTTATTATGTGATAGCCAAAATTTGTACGAAAAGGCATGCTAATTTCTCCAACGGGGGTATTATAGGCAGCTGTTTCGAATGGATAGACCATATGAAAAACGCTGAGGTAACCCAGGTCGCCTGCATTACCTCTTCGTGCCGGCTGACCGGCTGTTGCTTCTCTGTCGCGAGCTGATGGATCATTCGATAATTCCCTGGCCAGATCTGCAAATGATTCCCCTTTAAGAATGCGTTGACGCACTTCCATCATTTTCTGATAAACAACCACCGTATCCTCAGGCGGCGCGTGGGCATCAAGTTCCATTAAAATATGGGAAACCCTGATATCATACTGAGATCTTTCCCATGCTTCTTCTATCAGTTGCTCTGTTACTTCATTATCAATAAGGTACTGTCTTGCTAACTGCCCTCTATAACCATTTAACTCTTCAATAAAACTTGTGTTGGTATCCAGACCAACGTTTTTGGCTTCCATGACCTTTAACCGGAAATTGATATACATCTCAAGATACTCATCCAATTCTTTGGGATCAACCACCATTGATTCAAGGTTATTTTTCCGGTAGATTTCCTCAAATTGGGTACGGGTGATTTCCCAATCTGCTATACGAATTAACACAGGATCTTCTGTTTGTCCAGCATTGCTGTTTATCGGAACAACAAACATTAATCCAACCAATAATACGATTATCATGCGCATAAGGTTAATTTTTAAAAATTCTTGTTTTGTTTTATAATTATCTACTATAATTTGGAGCCTCACGGGTAATAGTTACATCATGCACATGGCTTTCCCGAACACCTGCATTGGTGATGCGAATAAAGCGCGCTTTTTGCAACTCACCAATATTGAGAGCCCCACAATACCCCATTCCTGCCCGCAATCCGCCTACCATCTGGTGAATAACCTCTGACAAACTGCCCTTGTAAGGCACCCTGCCAACGATCCCTTCCGGTACCAGTTTTTTGATATCATCTTCCACATCCTGAAAATAACGGTCCTTTGAACCCTGTTGCATGGCTTCGATACTGCCCATACCACGGTAAGTTTTATATTTTCTGCCTTCATATATAATGGTTTCACCGGGAGATTCCTCCACTCCGGCAAACATGGATCCCGCCATTACGGAAGATGCCCCGGCAGCAATAGCCTTTACGATATCGCCTGTATAACGGATACCCCCGTCAGCAATTACCGGGATGCCGGAATCACTAAGTGCACTGGCAACATCGTAAATAGCGCTAAGCTGGGGCACACCCACGCCGGCAACGATCCTGGTAGTACAAATACTGCCTGGCCCGATACCGACCTTAATGCCGTCGGCACCAGCCTTCATCAGATCAATCGCAGCCTCTGCCGTGGCTACATTGCCCGCTATAATATCCAGGTCCGGAAACTCCTTTTTAATCGTCCTGACCATTTCAATCACCCCTTTTGAATGGCCATGGGCTGTATCTATCACAACCGCATCCACATCTTCTGATACCAGGGCACTTACCCTTTCCATAGTATCTGGCGTAACACCAACGGCTGCAGCCACACGCAAACGTCCGCGTGCATCCTTGCAAGCGTTTGGGCGTTCCTTGATCTTGATGATGTCGCGGTATGTGATCAGCCCCACCAAATGATAATCGGCATCTACCACCGGCAGTTTCTCAATTTTATATTCCTGGAGGATCTCTTCAGCATCTTCAAAATCAATGAACTCAGTGGTTGTGATGAGGTTCTCGCTTGTCATTACATCCGCTACCGGCCGGTTATGGTCTTTTTCAAATCGCAAATCCCTGTTGGTAACAATGCCAACCAGCTTGTTGCCATCGCTGACCACCGGTATACCCCCTATTTTGTTTTCTTTCATAATCTGAAGTGCATCAACAATCAGGGCATCTTCGTGCAGGGTAATGGGGTCAATAATCATTCCGTTCTCAGATCGTTTAACCTTGCGAACCTTTATGGCCTGTTCCTGGATGCTCATGTTTTTGTGCAGTACCCCGATACCTCCTTCCTGGGCCAGGGAAATGGCCATGCGCGACTCAGTAACGGTATCCATGGCAGAAGAGACCACGGGGATACGCATCTGAATGTTTCTCGAAAAGCTGGTGGAAATATCCACCTCACGGGGCATCACCTGCGAATAGGCAGGTATCAGAAGAACGTCGTCATAAGTTAGTCCTTCACCGGAAAATTTATCATGATCGGGTTGCATGGCAGCGGCTTTGATTTTGGTGAGCAAAAGTAGGAAAAATATGGGAGAGTTTTTTCTAAAAAATCTATAATAAAGGGTGTTGGACTGTCACCAGGTGCTTAAACACAAACAATATTCCGGCCATTAACGCACCAGGTAGACCACGCCCCTTTTTTCACCTCCTTCTGCTCCCGGGATGTCGGATGTATAGTGGATATGGTAAATGTAAGATCCTGCCGGAGCCGGTTGGCCATCAATGGTGCCATCCCATGCCGCATCATGCATGGACGAATCGGAAGCAAATACCCGAAGGCCATTACGATCATAAATTACCATCGTGTAATCCGGGTCAAAACCCACGAACCGGGGTTGAAACACCCTGTTTTCGGGATGTTCGCTTCTGGGCCGGAAAGCATTTGGTATATTGACTTGGGGCTCAATATGTAATACAACCACATTGGAACTTATTGGACCGGGATCTGTGTCGCCCAGGATCCTGAAATACAAATCACCGCTTAGGGGGAGTTCGCCCGACAAATCATGATAAAACATGCCCGGGGAAAGGTTCACCCGGGCAATATCATAGTCTTCACCACCGGGCAACCACTGTTCCAGGGTATATCCGTCCACCAGGGGATCCTGATCAAACCTGACCTCCAAGACCAGCTCACTTTCTGTCTGGACATCAGGGCGAACAGTAAGCCAAATCGTGGATACCGCTTCGGAGTACACCGAAGCATCTTCACATACAACTCCGTTATCTGTTAAATGCGCTTTTACCCGGTAATACCAAATCCCTTCATTTAATCCATCCGCTTCCTCGTCTATAAAATCAAAAAACGAATGATCAGGATTATGTACTTCTCCCAAAACCGCCATAAAATGGTCATCCGGTTCGCGTGACCGCTCAAAACGATACACATAATCCTGAAAATCACCTTCTGCCTTCACTTTCAACATTACACTTGTCTGATCTGTCACATCAACACTTTCCAGGTGCAATGTGTCCAATTCGGCCCAGCTTATCTCTTTTTCCAGAGTACCGGACCAGGAATAGCGCCCAGGGCTTTCAGGATCATCGTTCTCTACAGCTTTTATACGAAAAGCATGCGGGCCGGGATGTTCCAATTCAATAACATGAGATGCTTGACCCACAG
Organism: Bacteroidales bacterium; assembly: GCA_003567205.1. Classification (GTDB taxonomy): domain Bacteria; phylum Bacteroidota; class Bacteroidia; order Bacteroidales; family UBA7960; genus PUPG01. Next base: position 10,557 of record PXAA01000096.1, on the reverse strand, counting down.
GAACAGAACCTTTATATTCCCCATCGATAATTACCTGATAATGGCCAAATGGCAGCGATTCCGGGGGTCCGTCAGGCCAATGTCCATGTGTCCAGATACGGTATTCACTCCAGGTGAGCGTCACCTCGCCCCTGCAAAAATCAAACACTGCTTCTTTCAGCAATATAGTGGAATGAATATTGGTAAAATGTCTGGCACCATCACCATCGTCATAGGCCAGATAGTATATATAAGGGGGAGTAATGTTTGACAGGTCCCCGTCAACAAAAATAAAATACTGCTCGTCATCTTCCCACGGAATAAGATCTCCAATGGAAATCTCAACCCTGTCCCATATACCCTGGCTTTGGTTATATCGTTCAATTTGCACTGAACCTTCTTCAATGTCTGTATCCAGGCGGTAAATGATCTCTACACTGCCAGCGACCTCTTCTGAAATCCCCAGTTGTATAATCTCAATGGGATTATCTGACCCGGTTTTTACAGCAAACACCAACCCAGCCGGCATGCACAGCAAACCGCACATGATCAAAAAACACATATTTAGCCGACCAAACACCTAATTTTTAAATCTAACTACTAATTACTAATTACTAATTACTAAATACTTACTTTCCCTACCTGCCCGCCACTACCTCCATCATTCCGTCCTCATTCAGATAATCTGCCGCAGTTGCCATAATATCATCAGCAGTAATGGATTTCAGTGTCTTCAGGTAGTCGTCGTGGTGTGAGAAGTCCAGGCCAAACACCAGTAACTCCTTGAATCGTTCACCCTGCGCAGACGGGCCGTCGAGGGAACGCAGAAAACTGCCGTATAAAAAATTCTTAAGGCTTCCCAGTTCATCCTTGCTGGCAGGTTTATGGCGCAAATCCTTCAGCTCTTTGTAAATTTCTTCCAGAGCTGGCTGCAATACATCAGCACTCACCTGGGTAGAAATGAAAAAATATCCGCTGCGCAGCAGGGATATAATATTGGAAGCAATGCCATAAGTATAGCCCTTTTCCTGCCGGACATTTTGCATCAGACGTGAACCAAAATAGCCGCCCAGCAAGGTATTGGTGATCTTTAACCGGTGATATGCAGGGTGAGTACGATTAAACAACTGCTTCCCGATACGAATGGCCGATTGCATTGCTACCGGCACAGACAGGTTGACTTTCCGGCCCCCGGAAGTCAGCAGGTGATATACCGGGGGCTTTCCTGTGTCAATGTTTTTCCATCCTTTGTCGCCAAAATAAGTGGCAATGGTTTTTTCAATTTTTGGGGGCATGCGACCCGATATAATACAAAAACCATTTCCCGGATAAAACCAGTTATGATGGAATTGCTGCAGATCCGACCGCTCCACACATTCAAAATCTTCGGGTTTCAGGCGATACCCATAAGGATGTTGTTCTCCGTATACCAATTCATTGAAATAGGTCCGGGCCAGGTGTTGTACCTTTTTCTGATTGATCAGGTGCAGTTGTTGCTGGTTCTTTAAAAACGAACGCATCTCATCCTCCGGAAATACCGGGTTCCGCACCATATCACTTAATAGCTGCAAGGCGGGTTCAAGGTGTTTGTTCAAAACATGGATCGAAATGGAAACAATGTCTTTCTGTGCCTCCAGCTGCAAAAAGGCGCTGTAATAATCCAGCAATTCGTTAATTTCCTCCCGGTTTTTCCTAATTGTCCCTGTGCGGAGCAAATTGCTGGTGGCATGAGATACCAGTGGCCTTACCTGCATATAACTGCCGGCAAAAAATACCAGCTCTACTTTTACAAATTCCTCTATACCGCCTTCCAAAAAATATACCGGAAGCCCATTGTCCATTTCCACTCCCTTAGGTTTGATAAAGGGAATATCGGAAACAATATTGATGGGTGGCGGTTGTTTTCGGTTTGGCATATCGATTATGTGGGATTATGGTTTTATAATTAAACAACTGTGGTTTCCACCAGGTAAATTCAGGGCCTGGCAGGTCGACCATAATGCAATACAGAAGCATTCTCACGCCTGAAGGTTCCGGTCGCAGTCCTTTGCAGGTCCCCGGCCGTAACCCTGGCATAGGCATCTATCTGCCGGTTATACAAGCCGGCATCCCCCTGTAGTTCATAATAGGCAAGATTCATGGCTTTCGACAACACATTGCTCTCGGCAAAGGTATGGGTGGCTTCGATCCTGTTCTTCACCTTTTGAAGTTCCCTTTTTGAAACAGGATCGGCAATTAGTGCCTGGGTTTCTTGCCAAAGCATGTCCTCTGCCTCCTGTTCATCAACCTCGTTGTGTGGTTTGCCAGCAATTACAAACAAACCGGGATCCAGGTTGCCCGTAATATAGGCATTGATCTCGCTAAAAGCCTTGTGATGATGCACCAGCCGGGCAGGCAAACGGGCTGATTCGCCATTGGATAATATATCACTGAGCAAGTCGGTGGCATGGTAATCCGGGTGCAAACGCCCGCAGACATGAAAAGCCATATAAATCTGATGTTGGGGCACATCTCTTTCCACCTTCATCTTTCGCTCTTCATGTTGCGGTGGTTCTGAGGGCAACTGACGCAAATAACCATTCCCGGGCATAATTCCTCCAAACCATTTTTCGGCCAGGTCAAATACTTTTTGCGGATCCACATGGCCTGCCACCGACAGAATGGCATTGGCCGGATGATAAAAGGTGGTAAAGAAATCCCTGACTTCCTGCAGGCTTGCATTCTGTATGTGTTCAATATTCTTTCCAATGGTGGCCCAACGATATGGATGCACATGGTATACCAGGGGCCGCATCAACAACCATGCATCACCGTAAGGCTGGTTCAGATAAGACTGACGGTATTCTTCGATTACCACATTTTTTTGCGTAGCCAGTTTTTCTTCTGAAAACGCCAGACCAAGCATCCTGTCTGATTCAAGCCAAAAAGCCGTTTCGAGGTTTTGGGCAGGCAATGTGCTGTAATAATTCGTGATATCGTTGGTGGTAAAAGCATTGTTTTCGCCCCCGGCATGTTGCAGTTGATAATCAAAGCGGGAAACATTGACCGATCCTTCAAACATCAGGTGCTCAAATAAGTGGGCAAAACCTGTTCTGTCAGGATGCTCATCCCGGGCACCGACATCATACAATACATTAACTGCTGCCATGGGTGTGGTTTCATCATGGTGCACCAGTATCCGTAACCCATTGCTTAAAATATGTTTTTCGTATGTAAGCATATTACCTCCACTCAAAAATATCCTGCTTGTCTTTCGGCCTCCGGCGGTCCAGCCATTGAAAATTTCGTAACAGGCGATCGTCTGCAGACAAATCTTCAGGGGGAAACAATGTAGCCTCCGGCTGTCGAATAAATTGTATGCCAGTTACCTCAGTCCCCTCTACAAAAATAGTGATATTGGAAGAAACCGCCTTATTGATGCCCGCCAAACTGCCATCATCCTCCCTAATAAAGAAAATAGTTTCTCCATTACCATCCACATCTATCCGCCATAAAGCATTGTCGCGAAAGTAACCAATCATCGAACGCCCTTTCATCTGATTAAATCCAAGGGTATCTTCCTCAGAAATAATAAAGGCTGCATCATGCAGATGAATCCATTTGACCTCATTTTCGGTGGTTTTTATCTCTATATGCCTGGCCGTCATTTGATACATTTCAGACCACAATACAGGTTCGTGAAACATATAAATGATGGAATCGGCCATGTTATAAACAATTGAATCGCTTAAACCCTGCAGATCGTGCCTGAAAAAACGAGCCCGGTGATAGGCAAAAAACTGCCGTTCATCAGTTTCTTTATGATACAATGACTTGAGCGTATCTGCGTGCAAAAACAGGCTGTCATTATCGGCAATCATGGTAAGCATGGCTTCGCGGCTAACCACCGACAGGCCCTGTTCTTCAAAATGCTCGGCAAAATGACCTGTGATTAGTACATTTTCAATGCTGTCGCGGACCAGTACATTATTGACAGCCCGGCCATAGCCCGTGTTTCTGTCATAAAACACAGAATCACCTGTCATGGATTGTTCCTGGTTGGTAAAAAATGCATCACGGCTGAAACGGGCAATATCATGACGCGTATCGTACCATCCGTTCCGGCAAAAAATGGTGTTCTCATCGCTAACGATGGTTGTGGGGCCGAAGAAATATGCGATTTCCGTTGCAGTATTGTACATCATGGTATCGGTTTCCATGATGTATTCGGGATTGATCAATACCACATCATCCCTGAAAAAGAATTCCTTATTATCTGCATAATAGAAACCCCAGCGGCTGATCAGTTCATTTTCGGCATCTAAAATGCGGCCACCGTCAAGATAGTTGGCCGTATTGGCATCCAGATCGTATTCCAGATAGTGAGTATATAATGTCATCTGGGGGTCGACCATGCGCACATTGCCTGTGAGTTCAGCCCAGCGCCTGTTGCCATCATAGAATAATTGGTCGCCGTATATGGTAACCGTATCGCTGACCTCAATGATAATATTGCTGAATGCACGAAGGGTATTAGCCTCAGAATAAAGGTAGGCACTATCGCAAAACATTTGTGTGTCTTCGTGAGTAAAAACCACATCATCAATCAGGCGCCGCACATCATCCCCTATACGCCGGTCAAATTCAATGATCCCTGCCTGCCAGTCGATGGGGGTTCGCTCATCCTGGGCCCTAAGCTCATCCTGGGCCAGGATCCATGCGGGATAAAATAATAAGCAAAGCAAAAAGATTCTACACCTTACCACCGGCCTAACATTATGATGTGTAAAGGTAACTATAATTTTGACCTTATATTGCCACCTTTACCCGGTCTTGGAGAAGAATGGCCACATACGGCCCCGGCGCTATTTTCTCTGTCTGTATTCAGGCATATTGAAATAGTCAATGATCTCCCGCTTCATAACCGGCGTTAACAAAAGGATGGCGATGAGGTTCGGGATGGTCATAAAGGTGATCACCATATCCACGAAATTCCATACCAGTTCAAGCCCCCAAATCGAACCCAGAAATACAAAAACGGCATATACGTAATAGTATTTTTTGATGGCCTTGAACCCAAACATATACTGAGCCGCCCGCGATCCATAGTAAGACCAGGAGATTATGGTGGAAAAGGCGAAAAGCATCAAACCCACCGCAATGATATGGGATGCCAGAAAACCAAGATTTATCTTATCCAGGCCAAGTTCGAAAGCAAGGACGGTTAAGGATACGCCTGCTTCGGCATTTTCATGCGACCATGCCCCTGTCATGACAATAACAATGGCCGTGAGTGTACAGATAAACAGGGTGTCAATAAAAGGTTCGAGGCTGGCGACCAGTCCTTCACGCATTGGGTATTTGGTCTTTGCAGCAGCATGGGCCATGGCTGCAGATCCCTGGCCGGCTTCGTTAGAAAACAGGCCACGTCTTACCCCCATGGTCAGCGTGAGGATAAAGACTGATCCGGCAAATCCGCCGGCTGCCGCCGTTCCCGTAAAGGCATCACTAACGATCAGAACAAAAGTAGGAAGAAGGTTCTCGATATTCAGTATAACGACCAGCAAAGCCGCAAGAAAATAGACTACCGCCATAAACGGGACCAGGCGTGAGGTCACCTCTGCGATCCGTTTCAACCCACCCACTACAATCAACAGGACCAGACCAGTGATCACCAATCCGCTGATCCATTGAGGAATATTATATGTAGAATTCAAAATATCCGTCATGGAGTTGCTCTGTGCCATATTGCCCGTACCCATGGAACACAACACAGCTGCTGCAGCAAAGATAACGGCAAGGGTTTTGGCATGCTTGCCCAGTTTGTCCTTCAGACCGTACTCAATGTAATACATCGGTCCGCCGGATACTGTGCCGTCGGGATTGAACTTCCGGTATTTGAGGCCTAGGGTGCATTCGACCATTTTCAGCATCATGCCAAAGAAACCTGTGACCCACATCCAGAAGATGGCCCCGGGGCCACCCCAATAAATCGCCAGTGCCACGCCTACAATATTGCCTGTACCAACAGTGGCTGACAAAGCAGTGGTTAATGCTTTGAAATGGTTTACATCACCCGACTCCCCTTTTTTGGTATAGCGGCCTGCCAATATTGCAAACGAATGCCAAAACTTTCGTATGTGCAGAAACCTGAACTTGAAGGCAAAAAAGACGCCTGCGGGGACCAGCAGCAAGAGCAGCAGGTAACCACCCACATATTCATTATACATAGAAATGACATGGTTCAGGCCATTCAAAAAAGAAGATCCCAGTGAGTTGATCGCTTCTTCGGCGCCAACAGCGGCTTGTTCCTGTATCTCTGACATAGATTAATTGTTTTTAAATAATTCCTAAACTATCAAAAAGCACGATGGCGATGGCCACCGGTGCAATAAACCTCAGAATAAAGATCAGGGCATCAAACAAACGGACCCTGAGCAAGCCACTGTTGGACATTTCATCTTTCACATCTGCACGTTTCATATACCATCCGACAAAAACCACGATCAGCAAACCACCCAATGGCAGCAGCAGGTTGGATGCCGTAAAGTCAAGCACGCCAAAAATGGTCAGCCCGCTGATGCTTGCCCCGCTGAGGGAGCCAAACGACAATGTGCAAAATATGCCAACGAAAAAAGCAGCGGTGGCAGCCATGATGGTTGCCTTTTTGCGTGTCATTTTCAGTTCTTCTGTAAGATATGCCACCACAACTTCAAGAATGCTTATTGATGAGGTGAGGGCTGCAATGGCAAGCAACACAAAAAAGATGATGCTGAAAAAATACCCGCCGGGCATCTGCTGAAAAATGTTCGGCAAAACTGTAAAAATCAGTCCGGGACCTTCTGCAGGATCAAGCCCAAAGGCAAAAACAGCCGGAAAAATAGCCACACCGGCCAATATTGCGATCAGGGTGTCTGCCAGGGAAACCTCCACGGAGATATTTCCCAGGTTATTTTGTTTTTGTATGTATGATCCGTAGGTAATCAACGCTCCCATACCGATGCTCAATGAAAAGAAAGCCTGCCCTAATGCAGCCAGCAATACGCTGGAATTGACAGCGGAAAAATCAGGCTGAAACAAAAAGCGCAAGCCGTCACCGGCACCTGGCAATGTTATCGAACGAATGGCCATAATGATTAGCAGCAGTAAAAGAAATGGCATCAGAACTTTGGTATATTTTTCAATACCCTTTTGTACACCGGAGAGAATGATCCATGCGGTCATCGCCATAAAAATCATCTGCCAGAACAAAGGCCTGATGGCTTGGGTATGAAATGATGTAAACATAGAATTTATTTCGCCCGAATCCTTGCCAGAAAAAGCGTTGCCAAGTGATTTTATCACATATTCCAGGGTCCAGCCAGCAATGGTACTGTAAAAAGCAAGGATCATAAAGGCAGCCACAATACCCATCACCCCGACAAGGTGCCACGATTTACCCGGTGCAAGCCGTTTGAAAGAACCAAGGGCATTGCGCTGGCCCCGGCGCCCGATGATCAGTTCAGAAAGCATTACCGGAATGCCAAGCAAAATGATGAAACCAAGATAGATCAATAAAAAAGCGCCCCCCCCACTGTCGCCAACGATATAAGGAAAACGCCAAATATTTCCCAATCCGATTGCTGATCCCGCCGCCGCGCATATAATTCCGAAACGACTGGTAAAGCCTTCACGGCCTATATTTCCCAGAGACATATGAATTATAAGTTGTTGTTTCAGTTTGCGTGAGGGCTTCAACCAGGGTTCCCTACACAAGAAAGGCCAAAAATATAAAATAATGGTCAAAAATCAACATCAGGCGGAGTTTTTTACCGGAGGCTAAAAGAAGTATGAAAAAAATTTAATTTAATACGTTTTATGTTTATTTTTAAATAATATTTTTATTGTTCCATATGTATTTAAATCCAATCAAAGACTGGTTTTATTTTAGCAGTTGGCAGCGGAGGGGCATCATTGTATTGATGTCATTGATCATCATCATACCAATTGCCGGGCGCCTGATCGAAGCCCGGTACCGTGGCCGGGGATTTGATGAAGAAACTTTCTTCAGGGAGTTACAAGCATTTGAAGAATACCTGGCCTGGCTTAATGAAGCATCCGAACAGCATGGGCAAACGGACCGGCATACCCAAAACATCAACGAAAGTAAGCCTGCAGTGCCCTTGCAACTGAGGCCAGTCCCTTTCGATCCCAACACCATTTCGCAAAATGAGTGGGAAAACATGGGCGTTCCGGGATACCTGGCAAGGACCATTGATAATTACTTGGCAGCCGGGGGTAATTTCCGGTATAAAGAAGATCTGCAAAGAATTTATTTAATGGAAGATGAAATATACCATGCCCTGGAAGGCTTCATACAGCTTCCGGGACGTGCAAACAGGTCATCAGGCAATGAAATATCCGGCAGCAAAACAGATAATCACACAACAAAAACCTCGAGAAGCAGTCTGGCCAATACGGGGGAAGAAAAACACGCGAAAGGTCTTGTTGCCGCAACAGGGCCCCTCGTCATAAACATCAACCTGGCCGATACCACGGAATTGCAAAAAATCCGGGGCATCGGACAGGTATTTAGCCGGCGGATCGTTCGTTACAGGGAATTACTGGGGGGATACCACTGTGCAACCCAGTTATTGGAAGTATATGGCATTGACAGCGCACGGTTTGATCAGATCAGAGACCATGTTGAAACAGGCAAGGGGCCGGTTTATAATAAACTGAACCTCAACCAGGCAGAATTCGGAGATCTTGTACGCCATCCCTATATCGACCGCAACATAGCCAATGCCATCCTGAACCTGAGAGCACAACACGGGCCGTTCGTTTCTGCCGATCAAATCATGCAATCATATCTTATTGATGAAGCAACATGGGCAAAGATAGCACCCTATGTGTACGTAAATGAGCCAGAAATAACAAAATCCTTTTGATAAACAGCTGTTGGCTGTTGGCTGTTGGCTGTTGGCTGTTAGCTATTGGCCAAAAGCCAAGGGCCAAGGGCCAAAAGCCAAGAGCCAAAGGCAAAAGGCCAAAGGCCAAGGGCCAAAAGCCAAAAGCCAAGAGCCAAAGGCAAAAGGCCAAAGGCCAAGGGCCAAAAGCCAAGAGCCAAAAGCCAAGAGCCAAAGGCCAAAAGCCAAGGGCCAATCATTGAACAAAACAGATTCCATGTTGTTATTTAGACAAAGACCAAATAAATATAAACTCAAAACCCAGAGGACCTGAACCATGAATACGCTCAAACGTTCGATGATGATTGTTCTGGCCGTGCTGGCTTTTACCGGCTGCCAGTCTTACACAGAAAAAACAGAATCAAACAATAAACAAAAAGGAGAAATTGTTATGACACAACAAGGAAAGCACGTTTTGCCTGATTTACCTTATGCCCACAATGCATTGGAACCTTACATTGATGAACGCACCATGGAAATTCATCATGGCAAGCATCATCAGGCATATGTAAACAACCTGAACAACGCCATACAGGGCACAGAAATGGAAAACATGTCACTTGAAGACATCTTTAAGAACATGGGCAAGTATCCCGCGGCCGTGCGAAACAATGGTGGCGGACACTGGAACCACAATCTTTTCTGGAAGATCATGGGGCCCGACGGAGGCGATAAGCCTTCGGGCGATTTACTTGCAGCCATTGAAAAACGTTTTACGTCATTCGAGGATTTCCAGGAAGAATTCAATCGTGCCGGAGTCACCCGTTTTGGCAGTGGCTGGGCATGGCTTATTGTTGATGCCGAAGGCGAATTGCATGTGACCAGCACACCCAACCAGGATAATCCCCTGATGGATGTAGCTGAAAAACAAGGCACTCCCATCCTTGGAGTGGACGTATGGGAGCACGCCTATTACCTGAAATATCAAAATCGCCGCCCCGAGTACCTGGGCAATTTCTGGAAAGTGGTCAACTGGAAAGAAGTGGAACGCAGATACGTGAAGGCGGTAAAATAATTGCTCAAAAATACGGGTGATGAGTGATGGTGACCGGCAGTGTCCTTTTTTACAGGACCTGCCGGTTTTTAATTTTAGCCGGAACCGCACAGTCCCACCAAACAATTCACCGCAAGTCCGGGTAAACAGCCTATATTTGCAGATATTCTCATCAACCAATCATGCCTTACACACACTTTGGAAATCAGGCAGATGTCTGGAAACACCTCGCCTTGTGCGAAGTGATTTCAACAGAAAAACCGCGAACATATATCGAAACCAATTCGGCCAGCGCGATTTATCCCCTCGACCACAATCCGGAACGGGCATTCGGGATATGGCATTTCCTTAAAAAAGCACCCGGTATCCCCGGATTAAAAAACTCCACCTACCACAGAATTGAATCAAGGGCTGCACCGGACGGGCAATATATTGGTTCACCCGGATTGGCCATGACTATTTTGAAAGACATTGCCGGCCACTTTGTTTTTTTTGACATTGAAAAGCCCCCCCTGGATAACATCCGGGCTTTTGCCGGCAAGATTGAATTGCATGAAAAGACCGAAACATTCCACCAGGATTCGCTGACAGGTTTACCGGGATTGCTCCCGGGTGTTGTCCGCAACTGCTTCATTCATATCGATCCCTATTATGTCG
>PXAA01000134.1 GCA_003567205.1 Bacteroidales bacterium | reverse complement strand
GGAGACACACTTTTTGGTACACTACCTTTCTGTTTTTAGCTTATTTTTCAATAAACGCTTATGGCGATACGTACACAGATAGTCTCCGCCTGGCCATAGAAACCGAAAGGGATCCTATTAAACGATACCATGCCATGGCTTTGCTGGCCGGAGATCTGATCCCGCAAGAGATGGACTCGGCGAGGATCCTGCTTGAACAAAGTAGTTGGCTTGCCCATGAAACCGCTTTGCCAGTGGAACGGACTGCCTGGTTGAATCTTTCGGGGAACTACAATTGGTATACGGGGAACCGCGACAGCGCCATTGTGAACTATCGCATCACTTATCATACAGACCATCCCGATGTTATCAGCCGGCGGTCAGCCGCTGCCGTTAACCTTGGTGCACTTTATAGTTATAAGGGAGTGGCAGACAGCATTCGGTATTTCTACGACCGTGCCGTCGAATTGTTTGACGAAATAGGAGATGAGGCCGGTAAGGCCCATGTAAATTATAATCTGGGAATATATTTTTTTAGAAGGAACAACTACGAATTGGCCTTGCGAAACTACTTACTGGCGCTTGAATACCAGGAAGAGATTGCCGACACCTTTTCCCTGATCCATACCAACAACTCGCTTGGCAATGTATATGGCAGAATTGAAAATACCGGTTCTGCCCGGGAACATTACCAGAAAGCGCTGGACATGATTCGTTTCCATCCCGGCCACCCGGCAGCAAGCTCTTTATACAACAACTTGAGCCACCTGTACATCATAAATCTTGAAGACTTTGACAAAGGCCTTGAATATGCGGAAAAAGGGATTGCCATATCCATTGAACAGGGAGATCAACAGACTTTGTTCGCCCTTTACAGCAATGTGGGAACCATGCATTACATGCTGGGTGAACATGAACAAACAATGGAATACTTGAACAAGATAAAGGAATTTGACCCGGACAGGATCAGTGCGCATTTCCGGGCCCGCTTACCTTTTTTTTACGGAAGAACATATAAACACCTTGGTCAAATGGAGGAAGCCAGAGCCTTCCTCCAGGAAGCCATTGACCGATCCAAACCCATTGATTTATATGATAATTTACGAATGTCCTACCATCTTCTTTTTCAGATCGACAGCCTGGAAGGGAAGCACTGGCAGGCCAATGCACATTTGCAGGAATCGTATCGCTACCGCGATTCCATCTGGCAGAAAGACCGGGCCGACCGACTGGCAGAACTCCAGATCATATACGAAACCGAAAAAAGGGAAATGGAAAACCTGATGCTCAAAGAAGCCAATGAGTTGAAGGAGAAGATCATTGCCAGTCAGTAACGACTCGTGATCCTGAGCATATCGGCTTCAGCCCTCTTTTTATTGCTGGTGGTCAGTTTATGGGTTTCACGGAACAAGATGAAAAACAAAAACCGGCAGATGCATACCATGCATAATCATCTAATTGAAAAGCAATTTCAAATCACGCAACAGAATAAAACACTCGACAGCCAGAAAAAAGAGTTGACCTTGATGAACCAGACAAAAGATAAGTTTTTCTCTGTCATTTCACACGATTTGCGTGGTCCCTTCAATGCCTTACTGGGTTACCTGGACATTCTCGTGGACGACTTCGAAACAATGGATGATTCGAAAAAACAAGAGATGATTTCGGAGCTTCAGAAAACCAGTCAGCGAGCCTATAGTCTGACTGTGAATTTACTGGAGTGGTCCAAAGTAAATAGAGGGATGATAGCCAATGAGCCTTCCGATGTGGCTGTTCACAAAGTCATAGAAAAAACCCTGGGGCTGTTGCAATTTAGCCTTCAGACCAAAACCCAAAAGGTTGAATTCAGAAATATACCCGGGCGATACATGGCCAGGGTGGATCCCAATTTGCTGCAGTCGGTAATGACCAATCTGGTGAACAATGCCATTAAGTTTACGCATAAGAATGGGCTGATACGGATCGAAACCAGCCACAACGGCGAAGGGATCAAAATCTGTGTTCAGGACAACGGCATCGGTATCCCGGCCGGCCAGATTGATTCGTTGTTCAAACCTGGGAATGAATTCAGGCAAACAGGCACCGAAAATGAAGCAGGAATCGGTTTGGGGTTGATCACGGCCATGGAATTCATCAAAATGATGGGCGGGAACTTGCATGTAACCAGTGAAGAGGGCAAAGGCAGTTCATTCTGCTTTACCCTTCCTGATGCGCCTGCAGCGCACTAGACTTCAGACCTTTAGACCTTCAGACCTTTAGACCTTCAGACCTTTAGACCTTCAGACCTTCAGACCTTCAGACCTTCAGACCTTCAGACCTTCAGACCTTCAGACCTTTAGACCTTCAGACCTTTAGACCTTCAGACCTTTAGACCTTTAGACCTTTCGACCTTATTTGGCATAAGCCACTGCACGCGTTTCCCGTATAACGGTGATCTTGATCTGGCCCGGGTAGGTCATTTCGTCCTGGATCTTTTTGCTCAGGTCGTGCGAGATCTGCTCTGCCTCAGCATCGCTGATCTTTTCACTGCCTACGATCACACGCAACTCCCTGCCAGCCTGGATAGCATATGTTTTAACCACTCCTGGATATGACAAAGCCAATTCTTCAAGGTCATTAAGACGCTTTATATACGATTCCACCACTTCGCGGCGGGCACCAGGCCGGGCGCCAGAAATTGCGTCGCATACCTGAATGATGGGTGAGATCAGGCTGCTCATCTCCACTTCATCATGGTGCGATCCAATGGCATTGCATACTTCCGGCTTTTCCTTGTATTTTTCGGCAAGCTTCATGCCAAGTACGGCATGCGGCAGTTCAGGTTCGTTGTCAGGTACTTTGCCAATATCATGCAACAGAGCAGCCCGTTTGGCCAATTTGGGGTTCAATCCCAGTTCTGCAGCCATGGTGGCCGCAAGGTTAGCAACCTCCTTGGAATGCTGAAGCAGGTTTTGGCCATAGGATGAGCGGTACTTCATTTTACCAACAAGACGCAATAACTCATGGTGCATTCCATGAATGCCCAGGTCTATGGCGGTACGTTTTCCGATCTCAATGATCTCCTGGTCTATCTGCTTTTGTGTTTTGGCAACCACTTCCTCTATCCTGGCCGGATGGATGCGGCCGTCTGTAACCAGTTTATGCAGCGACAATCGTGCTATTTCGCGACGTACCGGGTCAAAACCACTCAGAATGATGGCTTCAGGCGTATCGTCAACAATGATCTCCACACCCGTAGCTGCCTCCAGCGCACGAATATTCCGGCCTTCGCGGCCGATAATACGTCCCTTGATCTCATCGCTTTCAATGGGAAAAACAGAAACAGAATTCTCAATGGCCACTTCGGTGGCTGTGCGTTGCAGTGATTGAACCACGAGTTTCTTTGCCTCCATGTTGGCCGAAAGCTTGGCCTCTTCCATAATCTCCTTAACAAAGGCCTGGGCATCCGTTTGGGCTTCAACCTTGAGCGACTCCACCAGTTGCAACTTGGCTTCCTGGGCCGACATACCGCTAATGGCCTCCAATTGTTCCAGTTTTTCTTTATGGCTGCGATCCAGCTCCTGTTGTTTTTTATTCAGTATCTCCAGTTGAGTGTTCAGGTTTTCCCGAATAGCATTCACTTCGTTCTGTTTTCGCTGTAATTCTTCCACCTTCTGGGAAAAACCCGCCTCCCGCTGCTTTAATTTATTTTCAGCAATCAATAGCTGTTGGTTTTTTTCAGAGACAAAGACCTCATGCTCGGCTTTGAGTTGAAAGAATTTCTCCTTTGCCTGCAGGATTTTCTCCTTTTTCAGGACTTCAGCTTCTGACACAGCCTCTTTAAGGATATGCTGGCTTTTGCGGACAATGGCTTTCCGCATTATTGTTCCGGCAATCAGCGCCCCCAAACCCAGAGATATGGCCGATACCACAACAATGGCAATGATGCTGACAGTTGATAATATGATCATATCGCAAATTGTTTAGTGAATATAAAATAAAAAAACCCGCATTGAATTCAATGAGGTTTATTGAAACCCCAAGTATACATGCATAGGGGGTCGGGATTTGTCGAACGTCCAATGCCCCCTGCGGGGATACTGCCGGTTGTCCGGCAGTATTGAGGCCTGTTCTAAAAAACCCAAAACTTACCCTAAATTTTAGTAATGTTGAGTTTCAAAAACGTGCATTTGAATTAATGCGGGTTATATCGAAATGTTTTCAAAGATCGTTC
>PXAA01000131.1 GCA_003567205.1 Bacteroidales bacterium | reverse complement strand
GGGTGGTGGTTTCGTCCAGGCTGATCCCGATGTGTTTGTCGTCAATCAGGCGGAAATTTATCTGATGGTCAAGGGCCAGCTGCCCGATGGTGTCGGAAAATACATTCTCAGGCAATTGGATAAGCAGTGTGTCAAAGAAATATTGGTTCAGTTGTTTGTACCCGTATTTGCCTGCTTCCTGTGCCAGTACCCCGGCAAGGATGTTGATGTGTCGTGCAATTTTCTTCAGGCCTTTGGGTCCGTGGTATACGGCATACATGGCGGCAATGCTTGCCAGCAATGCCTGTGCCGTGCAGATATTTGACGTGGCCCGTTCGCGCTTGATATGTTGCTCACGGGTTTGCAGTGCCATGCGCAGGGCATAATGGCCATTTTTATCTACCGACACACCAATGATCCTGCCGGGCACGTTGCGCTTGAATTCCTCCCTGGTGGCAAAAAACCCGGCATGCGGGCCACCATATCCCATCGGCACCCCAAACCGTTGTGCAGAACCAACCACCACATCAGCGCCCCATTCGCCCGGGGGGGTAATCATGGTAAGGCTGAGCAGGTCGGCAGCAACCGCGATGCGGATACCCAGTTCCTTGGCTTTGTATACAAAATCCTGGTAATTATTGATCGTTCCGTAATCATCGGGATATTGCAGCAGGGCGCCAAAAAAGCCGTCATTAAGCGATGCCTGATGGTGGTCTTCGACGGCCAGCTCAATACCCAGTGGCCTGGCACGGTTTTTCAGCACATCCAGCGTCTGCGGGAAACATCGCCGGGAAACAAAGAACTTGTTGACTTCATTTTTTACCGCCTGGCGCGACCTGCTGTTAAACAACATGATCATGGCCTCGGCAGCGGCTGTTGCTTCGTCAAGCAGGGAGGCATTGGCAATCTCCAGGCCGGTGAGGTCGGTAATCACCGTCTGGAAGTTCAGCAATGCTTCAAGCCTTCCCTGTGAAATCTCAGCCTGGTAAGGCGTATAGGAAGTATACCATCCGGGGTTCTCCAGGATGTTGCGCTGTATCACACCGGGCATGATGGTGTTGTAGTACCCCATGCCAATAAAGGATTTAAACAGTTTATTCTTTTCTCCCAGGGATTTCAGGTGCTGGATATATTCATATTCGTTGAGGCCGTCTGGAATATCCAATTCGTTTTTCAGACGAATGGGGGGCGGTATGGTCTGGTCGATCAGCTTTTCGGCAGAATCAATGCCGATCTTTTTCAACATGGCCTCTTCATCGTCTTTCCGGATGCCGTTGTGGCGTTCAATAAAATTGTTTGTTATCATAGGTTTAATGCGGTTTATTTTAAAAAAAGTTAGTTTTTCTGCACTGCAAGTGCTGTTTCACGGCCGGTTCGGAGTGCTTTCAGGTTCAGTTCCACCAGGTCATCACCTTTTTTGCCAAACAAAAAACGAATGGCCTTTTCGAACTTTTCAAAGGGAATGTCGATAAACAGGGAGGCGGCCCCCAGGATGACAACATTGGCTGCCTTCTTTGACCCGGCTTCTTCGGCAAGTGATCCTGCATCCAGTGCCACATGCCGGGGAAGTTTGTCGATTTCCTGCATGATGTCTTCAATGGCCGGATAGTTGGGAATATTGATAAAAGGTTCTGTATTGGTAATAAGCCATCCTTCCGGACCAAGATATGGGAGGTACCTGAGTGCTTCCATAGGCTCGACGGATATGATCATATCGGCTTTGCCTTGTGGAATGAGGTCCGAGGCAATTTCGTCAGACGACAAACGCAGGTGAGATTGTACGTCGCCACCACGCTGGCTCATGCCATGCACTTCGGCCTGTTTAAGGTACAGCCCGGAATTTACAGCAGCATATCCGATGATGGCTGCAATGGATAGGATGCCCTGGCCACCTACCCCGGCCAGTATGATATCGTTTTTCATAATATTATGTTGATTTATTTTTGTCTTTGTATTTCTGCCGCATCCGTTTATTGAGCGTAACGATGCATTCGCGGCGCGGAATAATAACTGATACGCCCTCATAGGCCAGCTCTTCCTTAAAAATGCGTGTGTTTTCTTCGTGTTGCTTCCTCAGGGGTTTGATGACCCTGATGTGGTTTTCTTCCACACCCAGGCCGCGACAGATGTCTTCAATTTTTTCAAAGGCCGCGGACGGCTGACCTCCCGTCATACCGGTGGTGGCGTTGTCAAGGATCACCACGGTGATATTTGATTTGTCGTTGACGGCATCCAGCAGGCCTGTCATGCCTGAATGGGCGAAGGTGCTGTCGCCGATGACGGCCACTGCTGGCTGCATGCCGGCATCTGCCGCACCTTTTGCCATGGTGATGGAAGCGCCCATATCCACGCAGGTATTGATGGATTCGTAAGGGGGCAGGGCACTGAGTGTATAACAGCCTATATCTGAAAACACGCGGCCTTTGCCATATTCGGCAATGGCTTCATTCAAGCCCAGGAAACTGTCCACGTGGGGACAACCTTTACAGAGCGAGGGGGGCCGCCTGGTTACCAAATCCGGGATGTCAGCCGGTTCTTCCTGTTGAAAGCCAAGGGCCTTGCCAACAATTCCCGGGTTCAACTCCCCGGTGCGGGGTAGGGACCCGTCCAAACGTCCATTAATCTCCTTGCCTTGGTTCATAAAGCCTTTAAGGATTTCTTCGACCACCGGATAACCCTCCTCCAGTACGATAATTCTGTAGGACTCTTCGTATAATTTTTCGATGTGGTTGTGTGGCAAGGGGTACTGAGAAACTTTGACCACGGGATGCGGAACTTTTCTGTCCGGGTAGTTTTCCATCAAATAATTAAAGGCCAGCCCGCAGGCAATAATGCCCACAGAACGGTCTTCGCCGGGAAAGTATTGATTAAAGGGGGATTGTTCGGCCAATTCCTGGAATGCATCCTGGTTGTCCAAAAGTTTCTGGTAGCGCTTCCGGGCAATGGCCGGCAAAAGGATAAACTGTTTCAGGTCGTCTGGCAACTTAAACTGGTTTTGTGCCCTTTCCTGCTTTCTGACCACAGCGGCACGGGAGTGTGCCAGCCGTGTTGTGATGCGCAGCATGACCGGTACCTGGAACTTTTCCGAGATGTCGAAGCCCTCGTGCACCATGTCGTAAGCCTCTTGTTGATTGGAGGGTTCCAGGATGGGTACCATGGCAAACTTTCCATAGACCCTGGAGTCCTGTTCATTTTGTGAAGAATGCATGGACGGGTCATCGGCCACCACAAAGATGAGACCGCCATTGGCGCCTGTAATGGAAGCATTGAGAAAAACATCTGCCGCCACGTTGAGTCCCACGTGTTTCATGGCCGTTATGGCCCGCTTACCGGCATATGACATCCCAAGGGCCTGTTCGGCAGCCGTTTTTTCATTGGCTGCCCATTTGGCTGTAATGCCTTTTTTTATGGCTTCTCCGGAGTTGCGAACGTATTCGGTAATTTCGGTGGAGGGCGTGCCGGGATAGGCAAATATCCCCGACATGCCGGCATCTATACCTGCCTGGGCAATGGCTTCATCACCCAGAAGCAATAGTGTATGCATAGAACGTTGGTTTAAAGAAATGCTTAGACAATGTTTGAGCTACAAAGCTAAAAAAAATCTTTGTGTCCGGATATTAATAAATAAGCCCGTGGTGTGTGTGTGAAACGCCCTGCGTGGCAACAAAGTCTGTCAGCTCAGGAAAAAACGTCCTGAATTCGGTTTCATACGATTTATAGTGTAATGTCAGATCATTCACCGCTTCTTCCATTCTTGAATCATAAGGCGTACGCCTTGCCATGCCTCCAAAATTCCTGCCCAGGCTCGACAGGTCAGCATAATTGACCAGCCAGTTATTTTCGATCATGTAAGGCAGGATAAACCCTGCGCGGGGCGGGAGAATACCGATGTTTTTCTTTAACAGGGCATACGCCCGGGCAACGTATTTACTGAGCGGGTGCTGCGAATACTCCGTCCAGTATTTTGCCAGGAAATGATCGTAGTACATGTCCACGATTACACCGGCATATAGCCGGTATTTTACGCGCAAACGCGACTTACTTTGCAAAAACAGCGGGTGCTTATCCGTAAACTGGTCAATTTGCCTGTGCAGGCGGATGCCTTGCACAATCCCGGGATTGTAGCCGTTGATCTGCTGTCCCTTGACCATATCAGCTATAAAGTTGCCTACGATCAGGTCATCATCATTGCCGGACAAATACAGATGGGCCAGAAAATTCATGTCAGAAGTAAAGGTTTTTCTCCAGATAGGTTTTG
>PXAA01000022.1 GCA_003567205.1 Bacteroidales bacterium | reverse complement strand
CCATCACCACCACCCTTGAAGCGCAGCGATCCAGGAAAGAGTTGCAGGATCTGCGTTCCAAGCAAAAGTTCCTGATGGAACAGGGCGATCAGCCCTACAGCCAGATCATCGGGGAATCGGAACCCCTGATGACGGTGCTCAACACCGTACAAAAGGTGGCGGGCACTGATGCCAACGTCCTCATTCTCGGGGAAAACGGAACGGGAAAGGAAGTGATTGCCCGGGCATTGCACCGTGCATCCAAGCGGAAAGACGAAGTATTCATCAGCGTCGACCTGGGCGCCATCAGCGAAACTTTGTTTGAAAGCGAATTGTTTGGTTATAAGAAAGGGGCTTTTACCGATGCAAGGGAAGACCGCGGCGGACGCTTTGAGGCGGCCAACAAGGGCACCATCTTTCTGGATGAAATCGGCAACCTGAGCCTGCCGCTGCAGTCAAAGCTTTTAAGTGTAATCCAGAACCGCAACGTGGTCAGGCTGGGTTCGGTCAAAGAGATCCCGGTGGATGTACGCCTGATTTGCGCCACCAATATGCCGCTATACCAGATGGTGGAACAGGGCAATTTCCGGCAGGATTTACTCTACCGCATCAACACCGTAGAGATCAAGCTGCCCTCGCTGCGCGAACGCAAAGACGACATCCCCTTGCTGGTGAACCACTTCCTGGAGATTTACTGCAAGAAATACAAGATGCCCAACAAGCGCCTGCACACCAACACCCTGAAGCGGCTGGAGAAACATCACTGGCCCGGAAACATCCGCGAGCTACAGCATTCCGTGGAACGGGCTGTGATCATGAGCGATTCCAATATTCTTCAACCGCATGATTTTTTCATCTCCCAAACCAAGGACCAATCAGAAAAAGATCCTGCAGAATCCGCATCCAACCTGGAAGCCACTGAAAAAATGCTGATCAGGAAAGTGATCGACAAACATGGCGGCAACATCAGCAAGGCCGCCAAAGAGCTGGGCATCACCAGGGCGTCGCTATACAGAAGAATAGAAAAGTATGAGCTTTAGGAATTTCCGTTTCGTGGTGGTTGGCAGGATCCTGCTGATCATGATTTCAGTAGTGGTGTTGCTGGCCATCGTCCGGAGACCGGAATTCGTTATCAGCACCATCATCATGACGCTCCTGATTGTTTTTCAAATTGTTGCACTGGTAAAATACGTGGAACGGACCAACCGTAAGCTGTCTGTTTTTTTTGATGCCATCCGTCACAGTGATTTCTCCTCTTCTTTTTCAGACAAAGGCATGGGTAAGAGCTTTGACGAACTTAACCAGGCCTTCAACGAGGTGATCGCCGAATTTCAAAGAACACGGGCCGCCAAAGAAGAGCATTTCAACTACCTGCAAACCGTTGTACAGCATGTAAGCAACGCCATCATCGTATACAAGAAAGATGGCACGGTAAGCCTGCTCAACAACGCTTTCAAACGTATGTTCCGCTTCAGCAACCTTCGTTTTATTGATGACCTGGACAAAATCGACAAAAACCTGTCTGAACTGCTGCAAAACATCAAAGCCGGAGAAAATCAATTGCTGAAGGTTTTTATCGACAACGAACTCTTGCAGCTGTCGATCCGGGCCACAGAATTTCGAATGCAAGGCGACGATTACGTACTTGTTTCGCTGCAAAACATCCACAGCGAACTGGAAGAAAAGGAGATGGACTCCTGGCAAAAACTCATCCGGGTGCTCACCCACGAGATCATGAACTCCATCACCCCCATTGTTTCCCTGTCATCCACCGTTAAGGGGCTTCTTATTGATGAAAACAGTATCAAACTCAAACAGGTAATTGAAGCCGATGATGTGGAAAGCGCACAAAGCGCCCTCAATACCATCGAACGGCGAAGCCAGGGCCTGCTGAACTTTGTGCAGGTTTACCGGAACCTGACCCGCATCCCCAAACCAAGTTTCCGCCATTTTGAGATCAGTGAGTTGTTTAACAATGTGGAGCAACTCCTTCATCCGAAAATTGCAGACCGCAACATCCATTGTGTTTACAGGGTGGTGCCCCCCGGTTTAAAGCTGACCGCCGATCCCGATCTCATCGAACAGGTCCTGATCAACCTGGTGATCAATTCCATTCACGCCGTGCAGGATGCCAAAAAACCCAGAATATATATCCTTGCCACCACAGAAAGCCACAATCGCGCGTGTATTTCCGTAAGCGACAATGGCCACGGCATCAAAC
This sequence comes from Bacteroidales bacterium, assembly GCA_003567205.1. Taxonomy (GTDB): domain Bacteria; phylum Bacteroidota; class Bacteroidia; order Bacteroidales; family UBA7960; genus PUPG01. The sequence continues at coordinate 2,046 of PXAA01000022.1, read as the reverse complement.
CCGACAACCTTGAACAAATCTTTGTGCCCTTTTTCACCTCCAAAAAAGAAGGCTCCGGCATCGGCCTAAGCCTGGCCCGTGAGATCATGCGCCTGCATAAAGGGAATATCACCGTAAAGTCAAAACCCGGGGTGGAAACCAAGTTCACCCTGCATTTCTGACAAGTGTCCGCATACGAACGATTGTTGTTGGTTAGCGAACACCAACACCTGTTTTCCTGATCCTTTACTGTGACTAAATTCCTTATTCACAATAACTTATTCTTATTGGCATGTTTTTCGATCAGTTTTTGTAAAAAACAGCGATCGTGTATTGTATGCGACCGCAAATAAACATTCAAGCTAAAAAACCATGAAAAAAACCGCCCCCCTGCTCTTGCTTTTCGCCATCGTTATGCTGCAATCCTTTGCTACCCGGGCACAGACTGTATGGAACCTGCCAGACTGCATTGCCCATGCCCTGGAGAACAACCTTGATATCAGGCACCAGCGCATGCAGGCCGAGCGGGCCAGCTACGATCTGGTCCAGAGTTATGCCAATGTGCTGCCCGCCCTGAATGCCGGGAGCAGTTTCGGATATAATTACGGCCGCACCATCGACCAGGTCACCAACGAATATTTTACCGAACGGATCGCCTCCCAGCGCATATCGGCATCCGGCAACATTCACCTGTTCGCAGGCTTCCGCACCATCAACAACATACGCTACAGCCTGGCCAGGCAAACCGCCCTGCGTTATGATACCGAAAGGATGCAGAACGATTTGATCCTGACCATCGCCAATGCATACCTGCAGATCCTGTATTTCGAAGACATGCTCGAAGTGGCCAGGCAGCAGCTTGAACTTTCGCGCCAGCAGGTGGAACGCACCCGCATTTTGTTGCAGGGCGGCACCGTATCGCGGGGCGACCTGCTGGAAATGGAAGCCATGGCAGCCGAAGAGGAAGTCCGTATGATCAATACAAAAAATCACCTGAACCTGGCATACCTGGAACTGGTATACCTGCTTGAGCTGGACCCCGAACAGGAGTTTACCATTGAGCGGCCGGGGCTTGAGGTAGCAGATATCCCATTTATTTATGATCCCGGAACAGTGGTTGAGAAAGCCCTCAATATAGAACCTTCGGTAACGGCCGCCAGGGAGCGGATATCCATGGCAGAGAACGGGCTGGACATTACCAGGGGGCAACGTCTGCCCACCCTTTCGCTCAACACTAACCTGGGAACGGCTTATTCAGAAGCTTTTAAGCGTCTGGCCAATAATGATCAGACACAGATGTTGCATGCCGGGGCCGGGGGAGGACACCTGGCCTACGTAAAAAACGGCAACACACCTGTATTGGAAACCATCCCCTATCGCGACCAGCTCACCGAGAACTATTACGGCTCCGTGCATCTAATTCTGAACATCCCCATTTTCAATAACATGCAGACGCGTACCAATATCCAGCATGCGCGGATTAACCTGGAACAAGCCAAAATCGGCTACGAGAGCACCAAAAACAGATTGAGCCAGGTCATTCACCAGGCCCATGCCGATGCCCTGGCCGCCTACCAGGGATATGTCAGCAACACCAAGGCCCTGGATGCCGCCAAAGAGTCCTATCAGTTTTCAGAACAGGGATTTGGATTGGGCCTGGTCAGCACCCTCGAATACAACGAAGCCAGAGCCCGCCTCAACCGGGCCGAGATCAGTGCCCTGCAAGCGATGTATGAATTCGTGTTCAAGGTGAAGATCCTGGAGTTTTACCAGGGCGAAGGTTTTGTATTGTAGCATATTGGTTTGCACCCACTGCACAGGGCAAAAGGGGCATTCATTATCGCATTGCCATTGTTACGGTACAAACACATGAAAGCCTTCCTCAGCCATTTGCCTGGCCAGGCTCACCCAGTTATCGGACATGCCAAACAAACCGTGCAGTATCACCAACGGCTGATGGCCTTCCTCCCCAAATTCCCTGTAGAATAATTCCAAAAGTAAAGAATCGGTTGTTTAATTATGAAGCAGTTATCAGGTTAAACCCCGGTTATATTCCTCAATTTGTTT
>PXAA01000049.1 GCA_003567205.1 Bacteroidales bacterium | reverse complement strand
TGATGACCATTGTGGCATTGCTGATCGGGAATTTTATTTGGGGACTGGCCGGCATGATCCTGTTTATTCCCGGCATGGCCATGATGAAAGTTGTTTTTGACGAGATAGAAGGCATGGAACCCTATGGCTTTTTGCTGGGCTCTACAAAAAGGCAGAAAATTAGGCTTACTTCTGATAAACCCATTGCTAAGCGCTTCGGGCATTTTAAGAAAAAAAAGCCTTAAAAAATGTCTTCAGGATAACTGATCTCTTCCAGGTATAGCCCGCAAGCGGGTGCCGAGTAACCTGCCTTTCGGCGGTCGCCGGATTGAATGATTTGCTTAAAACCCCCCACAGTAAGCTTTCCCAGCCCGACATCCACCATCGTGCCCACAATGGCTCGTACCATATTCCGTAAAAAACGGTCGCTGCGTATTTTAAAACAAAGTATATGACCATCTATTTCCCATCGTGCCATCTGTAGCTTGCATATGCTTGTTTTTGCCTGGGTGTTGGATCTGGAAAAACTGCTGAAATCTTTATATTCCAGCAATAAACCAGCCGCCTCCTGCATGGCATCAACATTCAGCGGCCTGATTTGAAGCCATGCCCTGTCGGCGAAAAACGGGTCTTTCTTTGTGCAGATGTAATAATGGTATGTTCTGTAAGTGGCATGAAAGCGCGCATGGGCTTTTTTATTTACGGGAAAAATATCATACAATGCCACGGTTGCCGGCAGCATGCGATTGGATTTAAAAGCCGGCTGCAAACCTTCCATCTCGCCGGGAGTATGCATGCTGTCGAAGTGGGCATATAAAATTCTTGCATGCACTCCTGTATCGGTTCGACCCGCACCAGTTAACCGGATAGGCTCATTCAAAATCAATGACAGGGCTTTTTCCACTTCTTCCTGGATGCTCGGAGAGACCGATTGAACCTGCCAGCCATGGAAGCCGGTACCCATGTAGGCCATCTTAATAAAATATCGGAATATCTTTGCTGCCATAGCTTTTGTTTTTGTTAAAACAATGATAGAATCAGCGTGAAAACTCCACAATATCAAGATCCTTGATACGCTTCTGATCGATGGTGAAGCGAAGCATAGTGATGACCTTATGCAGTCCGGTCCGGCCGGCAGCGCCGGGATTCATATGCAACACTCCAAACTTCTTGTCTTTGATTACTTTCAGTATGTGTGAATGTCCGCTGATAAACAAATCCGGTGCCTTGATGCGAAGCATTTCTTTTACCCCGGGAGCATAATTCCCGGGGTATCCCCCGATATGCGTTATCAAAACATCTACGTGCTCGCACTGAAAGCGAAGAAACCTGGGGAATTGTTGTCGGATTTCCTGGCCGTCTATATTACCATAGACCCCCCTTAGTGGCTTTAAGGCCGTCAGGTCGTGGGCAACCCGGATGTGGCCAAAATCGCCTGCATGCCAAATTTCATCGCATGCTTCAAAAATATTCGGGATTTCCGGGTGAAAATGGGAATGTGTGTCGGAGATCAGGCCAATACGTCTCATAAAATTACTGTGCGTATGATACAAAATTACTAAAAATGCGCGCTTCGTTAAAAATCCCATTATTTTCGTATTTTAGCCCTTTAATTCACGATGATTTATGGGAAAGATTAAGATTCTGGACAAGGAATTTGAGAAAAATATCCCTTATGATCACATTCAGGAGGTGATAAAAACAATGGCATCAAAAATTTATGAAGATTACAAAGACAGCAGGCCATTGTTTTTGTGTGTGCTGAATGGTGCCTTCATGTTTGCCGCTGATCTGTTTAAACATTATCCGGGCCATTGTGAAATCAGTTTCATCAAGCTTTCGTCCTATGCAGGTGCTCAAACCACCGGGCAGGTAAAAACACTGATCGGACTGGACAAGGAAATTGAAGGCACGAATATCATCATTCTTGAAGATATTGTAGACACCGGCATTACCATAAACCACCTTGTAGAGGATCTTTCGGCATACAAACCGGAAAGCGTCCGGGTGGCCACTTTGTTACTGAAGCCGGCAGCACTGTGCAAAGAGGTCAGACTCGACTATGTTGGAATAGAAATACCCAACGATTTTATTGTGGGATATGGTCTGGACTACAATGGATTTGGCAGAAATTACAAAGACATATATAAGATCACTGAACATTAAGCAGTAATTACCAGCGCATGTGTCCGCAGAATATCTTTTGCAAGATGTTGAACCTTGTGATTTTTGGCCCTCCGGGTTCAGGAAAAGGAACGCAGTCAACAAAAATTGTTGATAAATATAATCTGACCCATCTTTCTACAGGCAATTTGCTGAGGGAGAAAATGGAGAGTGAAACCCCGCTGGGCAAAGAAGTCAGGCAATATATCGACAAGGGGCTCCTGGTACCCGATGATATTGTTTTAAAGGAGATCCAACAGATAATTAACGGACAGGATGATATGCCCGGTTTTGTTTTTGATGGATTTCCGCGCACCATTAACCAGGCCGAAGCCTTTGACCGCATGCTCGACAAAAACAGTACGCCCATTTGCCTTGTCATATCGGTAGAGGTGGATGAGGAAGAATTGTTCAACCGCCTTATGGGTCGATCGGAGGATTCAGGGAGAAGTGACGATTCGGACGAAATCATCCGGCGGCGTCTGGAAGTATACAAGAAGCAGACCCTGCCGCTGATTTCGTATTATAAATCACAGGGCAAAATTGTTGCCATTAAAGGCATGGACCCCGTTGATAAGGTTTTTGGCAAGATATGCCACGCTATTGACACCTTTCTGCATAGCCGGAAAGTATTGCCCGTGGTGGACTGACCCCCGTCCTGATAATATTTCCTTACAATGAATGCCAATTTCATTGATTATGTAAAAATATGTTGCCGGTCCGGGAAAGGCGGTGCCGGTTCTGCCCATTTGCGACGGGAGAAATTTGTTCCCAAAGGAGGGCCCGATGGCGGGGATGGGGGCAGGGGAGGGCACATCATACTGAAAGGGAACAATCAGCTATGGACTTTGTTGCATCTGAAATACACCCGCCACCTGATTGCAAAGGCTGGTGGCCCTGGTGGAAAACAACAAAGTAGTGGTGCAGACGGTGACGACGTGGTGGTGAAAGTCCCCCTGGGCACTGTGGTCAAAGACCCGGACAGCGAAGAAGTACTTGCTGAGATCACCCGTGAAGGGGAAAGTTTTGTTTTGTTACAGGGGGGCAAAGGGGGGCGCGGCAATGTGCATTTCAAATCCAGTACTAGGCAAACCCCGCGTTATGCCCAGCCCGGAGAACCCGGCCGTGAAAAGTGGTTTGTCCTGGAACTGAAAGTACTTGCGGATGTTGGACTGGTAGGTTTTCCCAACGCAGGAAAATCCACCTTATTGTCGGTAGTAAGTGCTGGTAAACCCCGGATCGCCGATTACCCGTTTACTACGCTTGTCCCAAATCTTGGAATGGTAGCTTATCGCGACGAGCGTTCTTTTGTAATGGCTGATATTCCGGGTATCATTGAGGGCGCTCACAGGGGTAAAGGGCTTGGGCATCGCTTTCTCCGGCATATTGAACGCAATGCCTTGCTGCTGTTTATGATTCCTGCCGATAATGAGGATATTCCCCGGGAATATAACATATTGCTTAGTGAACTGGAAGCCTATAATCCCGAATTACTTGACAAACAGCGTTTGCTGGCCATCAGCAAATGTGATCTGCTCCACACCGATGATCTGGACCAACTTGGAAAGTTACTTGACGATACCCTTTATGATGTGCCGCGTGTGCATATTTCTTCTCATACAGGCTTGGGCATCCAGCGATTAAAGGACAGGCTCTGGGAAATGATGATAGAGGAACAGAAGTAACAGTTTAAAAATAGCCGGAGAGTTTCCCTTCAATCTTTTTAATATGAATATGACAAATACATACATTGTTTATGGCCGGTGCATTGTATGAAAAATCCTTCCCGGTGTATTTTTGCATGGTCACGTTCATGATCCGTACCTTTTCGTCGTAATCATCAATGAATTCAGCTTGCCCGTGAGCCAGCACACTGCGGTATTTCATCCCGTAGCTACAGGCCACCTGCTCATGCCGGTTAAATAATTCATGGTCTGTGCTGAAAGCAACGCAAACATTGGGATTATTGCGCAGAACATCTGTTTTTTTGCCCTGGGGTGCCATGTGCAGGTAAATACTTCCGTTTTCGTAGCCAAAATTAAACGGCAAGACATAGGGTTTGCCAACGGCATCCACCATTCCTACATAACATGTATCGCATTTGTCAATGATCTCACGGATCTTGTCCGGATTGCTAATCATATTCGTTGCCATAGTACAACTTTTTTATTCCTGTTTTTCGTTTTGCCCCAAATTTAATTCAAATTAAACACTTTTGCACCAACTTGATTTTGGCAAGATTATTGATAAGAACTAATAAAATAGTTGCG
>PXAA01000059.1 GCA_003567205.1 Bacteroidales bacterium | reverse complement strand
ATGCGATTGAATCATTAGAACACCAGAACATCTGCCCTCTGGTTACAGGGTTAATTGTCTGGAAATAAAAATTTGCGATTGAAAGGTACAAAAAATATGATAATTATCTTTATGTTTGTATATCACTACCAAACAAACCTTGACGCATGCCTAAAAGCGGACGTGTAATCAGGAGGATGGTTTCCGGGTTTCTGACAATCATTTTGCTATTAATTTTTTTGGATTTGTTCACCTTTCGTAATTACCGGAAATCTACGGAGGCTACCGAACTGAATATGCATTCTTACCAGGTGATCATTGAGTCCAATCACCTCCTTGAGGCCTTGCTGAATATTGAAACAGGAAAAAGGGGGTTTTTGCTAACCGGAAAGGAGCCTTTCCTTGAACCCCTGGAGCAGGGTGTTGCTTCCTTTGAAGAACACCATGCCTTAATCATGGAATTGACAGACTCCAGCCCCGATCATCAGCAACGGCTTGCGATATTATTTGAAGCGTATACGGATTGGTATTCACGGGTGGTTGAACCACTTATAGAACGTCGGAGAGAGATGGCCCAAGGGCTTATGCTTAACGAACTTTCGCTGTTTTTTATTGAAGAACAAGAAGAAAGCAAAGCATTAATGGATGATATGCGCGAATTGCTCGGGGTAATCCAACATAAAGAACACATGCAGCTGATCGGGCGGCAGGAAAAAATGATGGCGATAAGTAAGCGGAATACCTACTTCATTATTATTGGCATGGCCGTTATTTCCATCCTGGCGTTTTTTGTGGCATTCCGGATAATCCGCAATGTTTATATTTACATCAGGGAGCGGAACCAGGCAGAAAAAGAGCTGAACACCGAACGATTTCATTTTGAACAATTATTCCAAAGCATTCCGCTCGGTGTGGTATTGCTCGACCGGAACGACCGGGTTATTGATCTGAACCAGGGGTTTGCCGACTTATTCCGGATTACGAAAAAAGAAGCCGTTGGCCAGCCGATCAACGATCTGATTGTCCCCGATGAGTTAAAGGACGAGGGTACTGATACCACAGAAAAGGTTGCATCGGGCCAATCGATTTATTTCGAAACCATACGCAAGCGAAAAGACGACCAACGTATTGATGTAGCCATTAAAGGCAAACCTTTAGATATGCAAGCCGGGCAACTGGCCGTGATCGGTGTATACCAGGATATTACCGAACGCAAGCGGGCAGACGAAATCTTGCGCAGGAGTGAGCAGAGCTTTCGTGAACTCAACGCCGATAAAGACAAGTTTTTCTCCATTCTCGCCCACGACTTGCGGAATCCTTTCAATAGTATCATTGGTTTCAGCGAGTTGTTGGTAGACAGGATTAAACATAAAGAGCTGGATGGGATTGACAAATACGCCCATCAGATTTTGCGAACATCAAAAAACACCTACGAATTGCTTTCCAATCTGCTGGCATGGGCCCGTTTGCAAACTGGCAGAATTGATCTTAATAACGAAACATTCAATCTCAACAGTATCCTGGATGAGTCCTTGATGCTGTTTTCGGAAACTGCCGCGGAAAAATCGATCACCCTGAGGCGTAAAACCATCCCCGGCATCCAGGTCACTGCCGACAAAACCGTTGTAGGCACCATCATGAGAAACCTCATCAGCAATGCCGTTAAATTTACGAATCCGGGAGGGACCGTTACGATTGGTTCTGAGATGAAAGACAGCGAAGTTGTTGTTTGGGTCAGTGATACCGGGATTGGAATGAATCAGCAGATGGTGAAAGAATTGTTTGATCCGGGCAAAAACACCAACCGGAACGGCACGGGAGGGGAACCAAGCACTGGCTTGGGCCTGTTGCTTGCCAAGGAATTCGTCGAAAAACAAGGCGGTAAGATATGGGCTGAATCTACAGAGGGTTCCGGATCGGTCTTTTATTTTTCCGTTTCCGCCAAATCCAGCGAATAAGCACATCATGCCCCCCGGGGCAGATTCTTTCCCTGGACGTTTTACTGTTCACTGAAAAATACCGGGACCGATTCCTGGTTGGTAGGGCTAAGGGCCGAGACCATGTAATAATAGCGGTCTGGACGTGTTTGACGGGTGCTTTCAAACCTTACGGACTGCTCCCCGGTTATATAAAAGATGTTCTCCGGGTGCTCGGTGCTGGCCGTTTGCCCTTTCCTGAAACGGTACACCACATAGTACTTGTTGTTTTTGCCTGCTTCCCAACTCAGATGGATGTATCCGTTCTCATGGTGTAATTGGGGGCTCATGGGAGGTTCTGCGGTAATTTGTTGAACACGGTTGTTCACAGGGGGCAAGGCCCGGTATTGGTAGGGGCCGCTCAACAATCGCTCGTGGAGGCGAAATGGATTGCTGCGCAGGGTCCTGGCACTGAAAAACATGCTGCCATCGATGTTCGGTATTTCCCTGTTCATGTCGAGCTGGCGAATAATTTCGCGCGAAGAACGCCATTGCCTGTTGGGGTTGTCCGAACGGAGCCTGTACAGACCCTGTCCGATGTACAGGTGGCAGCCATAGGTGTTCTTGCTCCACCAATCGGCCAAAACGGCGTAATCGGCGGCTTCCATCCCGATGTACCAGTAAAGTTGCGGGGTTACATAATCGATCCATCCTTTTTTTTGCCATTTGAGAATGTCGGCGTAGAGGTCATCGTAATTGGTGACACCTGCCCTGGTGTCTGATCCTGACGGGTCGTCGGCGATGTTTCGCCAAACGCCGAAAGGCGATATTCCGAATTCCACATGTGGCTTGATGGATTTGATGGTGTCTTGCAGCATTTCGATGATACGGTCTATATTGTATCGTCTCCATTCTTCTTTCTGATGGGGCTGAAAATCGCCCGGATGCATTGCAAAAGCTACACTGTCGGGAAATTCGAGACCGGGCAGCGGATAGGGATAAAAGTAATCATCAAAGTGAAAGGCGTCCATATCGTAATGCCTGACAAGATCGGCCACCACCATTGAAACGTGTTCCCTGGTTTCGGGCAGTCCTGGATTGAAATACCTGGTGTTTCCATAGGTGATAAACATTTCAGGGTGGGTCCTGGCCGGATGATTTTCCGCCAGGGCGTCACGGGCAGTATCCATTTCGGCCCGGTACGGGTTCAGCCAAAGGTGCAATTCAAGCCCCCGCTTCCGGCTCTGCTCAATGGCAAAGGCCAGCGGATCGTAATAAGGCGAAGGGGGTTCGCCCTGAACCCCGCTGAGGTATTGCGACCAGGGTTCGTATGGCGAAGGGTAGAAGGCATCGGTTACCGGACGGATCTGCAAAATGACCGTGTTGAGATGGTATGCTTTGGCCAGATCAAGCAGCTCAATCAATTCCTTTTGCTGTGCCTCAACAGGCAAGCCGCTTTCTGATGGCCAATCGATGTTGACCACCGATGCAATCCAGATGGCCCGCATTTCCCGCTTGGGCGGGGGCATCGTTACACACGAACTGATCAGGAATAGTATGAGCACTAAGGGAATGCTTGTTTTGCGAATCATAACAATTTGTTTGAGCAGGTTTACCAAAACAGGGGTAAACATAATAAAAAAAAACCAAACCGGCCGGCAACTAAAGGAGAGATTGCCGGGTTCAAAAAAAAAGATTATATTTACTCATACAAATTTTTTGCTATGACAGCAGATCATTTTAGTTCCCTGTTCGGTGATGCCCCGTTTGCCTTCGCCCATCATGAGATCATTCGGAACTCAAAAAACAAGGCGGTCGATTACCGTTACATCTATGTAAACGATGCATTTTGTGAACACACCGGCCTGAAAAAACCCATTGTAGGTAAAACGGTCAGGGAATTGATCCCTGGCATTGAGCGAGCGGAATTCGACTGGATATCCTTTTATGGAAACCTTGCGCTTCAAGAAGGAAAAATGTGGAACTTCAGCGGACATTAAAAATGCTGGATAAACAAAAGAACCTGTTGGCCGAAAGCCACCGGATTGCCAAAATGGGGTCCTGGGAATATGATCTGCAAAACCGTGTCCTTACCTGGAGCGATGAAATCTTTGGAATCCTGCCAGATGAGACAGTGCTTTTAATGGGTTCAGATGTTTTGGGATCGGTCAGTTTGATTGGCACGAAGCCGGCAGACTGTTTATGTTGCCGGCGGTATTTTCTCACCCAATATTGAAAACAATAGTACTCGATCTGGTTCTGCTGGCAAAAGGCCCTTTGGCCAATGCCTGTTTTTTGCCATTTCTCAACCAGGGCGTACATTTCTTTGTCTCGTGATGACTTCTTCATTGTCGGTTTTTGCAGCAAAGCTAAACCATCACCCTGGTAGAATCAAGATGTACTTGGTCAGGTGGATACATACATCTACATGTCTGATTTTGTTTTAAGTGGAAATTTGTTTTAAATTTGTAGTTGACGCGTTGTGCGATT
>PXAA01000144.1 GCA_003567205.1 Bacteroidales bacterium | reverse complement strand
TTGAAAATGACGACGTGCACGAAAGTATGCTGATGATGCTGGACAATTATGAAATGGTGGACCCCCGGCGGGTTGGTCTGATCGGATGGAGCCACGGGGGCATGATCTCCCTGATGAATGCTTTTGAACATCCTGATGCATACCAGGCGGTTTTTGCCGGGGTTCCTGTAAGCGATCTCATTGCGCGCATGGGTTATAAGCGTCCGGCCTATGAAATGGATCTTTTCGCTGCCGGACACCACATTGGCCAGGCCGTTCATGAAAATATCGATGAATACAGGCGGCGATCGCCTGTCTACCATGCCCATAAACTGGATATCCCCCTGCTGATCCATACCAATACTATAGATGAGGATGTGCATGTACTGGAAGTGGAAAACCTGATCAACACCCTGAAGGTACACAACAAGGACTTCAATTACACCATCTTTGAGGATATTCCAGGCGGTCACTCCTTCGACCGCATGGATCATCGCAGGGGTCGGGAAATCCGTTTTGAGATTTACCAATTTTTGCAGCAACACCTGGATCCACCCAGCCCTTTCCGAAATGTAAAAGAAATGGAGCGTGCTGCATACCGGTATTAATTGTTTTGCCAGCCTGGCTTAAGACTCCGGGAGAATAAACAATATGGTGGGGTGTGTCAAAAAAACGGATGACTTTTAACCAGCATATTTTTTCTTAAAAAATCATAAAATATTTCCTACCTTTGTGCCCCTTTAAAACAGGGGTGCGGCTATCCCCTTTGCCAGGAAAGCAGGGAAGGAGGAAAATTATTTGCCAATGCATATTGGTTTTCTAAAAATTACTCCTACCTTTGCACTCCCAAAATAGGGAAATAACAGGATTTAACAGAATATAAACGAAGTTTTTACCTTAATTGAAATGTAAGTATGCCAACAATTCAACAATTGGTTCGCAAGGGACGTAAAAAGGTGACCTATAAAAGCAAGTCACCCGCTTTGGATGCATGCCCTCAGCGCCGCGGTGTTTGTGTGCGTGTGTACACCACTACACCCAAAAAGCCGAATTCAGCCATGCGTAAGGTGGCCAGGGTAAGGTTGACAAATGGGAAAGAGGTGAATGCGTACATTCCCGGTGAAGGCCATAATTTGCAGGAGCACTCCATTGTATTGCTGCGGGGTGGCAGGGTGAAAGACCTGCCTGGTGTGCGTTATCACATTGTACGTGGTGCGCTGGATACAAGCGGCGTGGAAGGCCGCAATAAGCGCCGGTCAAAATATGGCACCAAACGGCCCAAGGACAAAAAATAATTTGACCCAGTAGAACATAATTTTCAAAACATATGAGAAAGTCGAAACCGAAGAAGCGCATTTTGCTCCCGGACCCCAGGTTTAATGATACACTGGTGACCCGTTTTGTAAATAACATGATGTTGCGTGGTAAAAAGAACCTGGCATACGAAATCTTTTATGAAGCCATTGATATTGTCGCGGAAAAAACCAAAGAAGATGGCCTGGAGCTTTTCAAGAAAGGGCTGGTCAATGTAACTCCGGCCGTGGAAGTGCGCAGCCGTCGTATCGGCGGTGCTACATTCCAGATCCCTTCAGAGATCCGTCCTGACAGGAAATTATCCGTAGGCATAAAGAATATGATTGCTTTTGCACGCAAACGCAATGAAAAAGGAATGGCCGCGAGACTTGCCGGTGAAATCATGGCAGCCAGCAAAGAAGAAGGAGGTGCTTATAAGCGGAAAGAAGATACCCACCGCATGGCAGATGCCAACAAAGCATTTTCGCACTTCAGGTTTTAGAAACGCAATGCAGGTAAAGTACATTATTAATATTTATGCCCAGAGATTTAACATATACGCGCAATATCGGTATCATGGCACATATCGACGCCGGTAAAACAACCACTACCGAGCGGATATTGTTCTATACCGGTGTGAACCATCGCCTGGGGGAAACCCATGATGGGGCTGCTACAATGGATTGGATGATCCAGGAGCAGGAGCGTGGTATAACCATTACCTCTGCGGCCACTACTACTTTCTGGAATTACCGTGACAAACAGTACAAGGTCAACATCATCGACACACCGGGTCATGTGGATTTTACCGTTGAAGTGGAACGCAGCCTGCGGATCCTTGACGGTGCCATCGCCTTGTTTTGCGCTGTTGGTGGCGTTGAGCCCCAGTCAGAAACCGTCTGGAGGCAGGCCGACAAATATAAGGTTCCACGGATCAGCTTCATCAACAAGATGGACCGTGCCGGGGCCGATTTTTTTAGCGTGGTTGAAAAGATCAGGGAGCGCCTGAGTATGAATGCTGTCCCGCTTCAAATCCCCATAGGGTATGAAGAAGAATTTAAAGGCGTTGTAGACCTGATTACCAATAAGGCCTATGTGTGGGAAGATCAGACCCTGGGAATGAGTTTTAAGGAAATACCCGTCCCGGATGATTTGCGTGAAACGGTTGCACGATACCGTACCGTACTGGTAGAGGGATGTGCAGAAGAAAGCGAAGAACTGCTTGAGAAGTTCATTGAAGATCCTGAGTCTATATCGGAGGAAGAGATGACTGGCATTATACGGAAAGCCACCATTGACCGTCGCATAACGCCTGTGCTTTGTGGCTCCGCTTTCAAGAACAAGGGCATACAAGCCCTTTTGGATGCCGTGGTCAGATTCCTGCCTTCCCCCATGGATGTGGAATCCATTGAGGGCATCAATCCAAAAAACGACAAACAAGAAATACGAAAGGCCGATGCCAAAGAACCCTTTGCTGCATTGGCCTTTAAAATTGCCACCGACCCATATGTGGGCCGTCTGTGTTTTTTCCGTGTTTACAGTGGCAGCCTGCAGTCAGGCTCTTACATCTGGAATGCTTCCACACAGAAAAAGGAACGTATTTCAAGGATATTGCAAATGCATGCCAACAAGCAAAACCCCATCGAGCGCATCGAAGCCGGCGATATAGGGGCGGCTGTCGGATTCAAGAATATACATACGGGCGACTCCCTTTGTGATGAGAAACACCCCATTTTGCTGGAGTCGATGACCTTTCCCGAGCCCGTTATCAGCGTTGCTGTTGAACCCAAAACCCAGGCCGACCTGGATAAGCTCAATGCCGCGTTAACCAAGCTTTCAGAAGAAGACCCTACCTTTGTGATCAAAACGGACCCGGACAGTGGTCAAACCTTAATCAGCGGCATGGGAGAATTGCACCTGGAGATTTTGCTCGACAGGTTGTACAGGGAGTTTAAGGTAGAGGCCAATCAAGGGGCACCTCAGGTGGCTTATAAGGAAGCCCTCACCCAGACTGTGAAACATCGTGAGGTGTATAAAAAACAGACCGGCGGCAAAGGTAAATTTGCAGACATTATTGTGGAGGTAGGTCCTGCCGATGAGGGGGTGAACGGATTGCAATTCATAGATGAAGTCAAAGGGGGAAATGTTCCCAAAGAATATATCCCATCGGTGGAGAAAGGTTTCCGGATGGCCATGCATAATGGTGTTTTGGCCGGTTATCCGCTGGAAAGCCTCAAAGTCAGGTTGCTGGACGGTTCTTACCATAGCGTTGACTCCGATGCTTTGTCATTTGAACTGGCTGCAAAAATGGCCTTCAGGAATGCATGCAAGAAGTCCGCATCGGTTCTGCTTGAACCCATCATGAAACTGGAAGTGGTCACTCCCGAAGAATATCTTGGAGATGTGGTGGGAGACATCAATCGCCGTCGTGGCCACCTCAGCGGTATTTCATCGAGGATCAAGCTGCAGGTGGTGGACGCTGAAGTACCGTTGGCCGAAATGTTCGGGTATGTTACTTTGTTGCGTACACTTACCAGTGGACGCGCGTTATCAACTATGGAATTTTCTCATTTCCAAATGGTGCCGCAGAATATTGCAGAAGAAGTCATTGAAAAACTATATGGTGTGAAATACTAAATACAAAAAATTAAAACGAGCAAACCGTGAGTCATAAAATTCGAATCAAATTAAAATCGTACGATTACAACCTGGTGGATAAATCTGCCGAGAAAATCGTCAAGACTGTGAAGACCACCGGAGCGGTAGTTAACGGGCCCATCCCGCTGCCGACCAACAAACGGAAATTTACCGTATTGCGGTCTCCATTTGTCAATAAAAAATCCAGGGAACAATTCCAATTGTGTTCCTACAAGCGTTTGCTGGATATTTATTCGTCTTCCTCCAAAACCGTGGATGCATTGATGAAGCTAGAATTACCCAGTGGTGTGGAGGTTGAGATTAAGGTGTGAGATAATAATTATTGCGTAAAAGTTAAATCGACAAGAAATGTCAGGAATCATTGGAAAAAAAATAGGTATGACCAGCATATTTGATGCCTCTGGGAAAAATGTTCCATGCACGGTGATAGAAGCTGGTCCGTGTGTTGTTTCGCAAATAAAAACAAAAGAGAGAGATGGCTATGAAGCCATTCAGCTGGCTTTTGACGAAAAGCGCGAGAAGCTTTGTTCGAAACCTCTGAGGGGTC
>PXAA01000103.1 GCA_003567205.1 Bacteroidales bacterium | reverse complement strand
TTAGTATTTAGTATTTAGTATTTAGTATTAAATATAAGGGGTTAGGCAGATAGATTCATGAAGGAGTTGGCGTTGCATGTTTTGGATATTGTACAGAACTCCATTGCGGCTGGTGTGGATGAAATTCGTATTGATATTGAAGAAGTGCTGGAAGAAACATCTGTAAGTGAACCGGGGGTTTTAAAATTCGTCAGGGAAATGATCGGTGAAAACCTGGCAGTAATGAATACCGGCAAAAACATATAATATTACAAGCGTTAATTACAATAAATGGGAGAACCAATCATGACAAAAATTAAATCATTGGCAGATCTGAAAAAAATGAAGGGAGATCTTCAGTCGAAGATTGCCCTGAGGGAAAAAAGCGACAAGCCGGAAGGCCGTGTTATCGTGAAGGTGGCCATGGCTACCTGCGGCATTGCATCGGGTTCAAAGGATGTGATGGAGTACCTGGTGGACGAATTGGACAAACGCAATATCGATGCCATCGTCAGCCAGACTGGTTGTATGGGGTATTGCTATGCCGAACCGACCATAGAAGTAACCCTTCCGGGAAATGAACCTGTTGTGTATGGTTATGTGGATATTAAAAAGGCCGATAAGATCATCGAGAAATATATCAGAAACCAGGAGTTGGTAGACGGGATCATCCCGGTAAATTATCAAACCATCGAAAAAGATAAGGAGGAATAACAACATGGCAAAGTTCAAGATGCATATGTTGGTTTGTGGCGGTACCGGATGCCGGGCCTCTGCCAGTGACATGCTGTATGACAACTTAAAAAAGGAAATACAGGAACAGGGCCTGCAGGACGAGGTGCAGGTGGTCACCACGGGCTGTTTTGGTTTTTGTGAGAAGGGGCCCATTGTGAAAGTGATTCCCGACAACACATTCTATATATCTGTTGAACCCGGCGATGCCAAGGTAATTGTGGCGGAACATGCCATCAAGGGCCGCAAGGTGGAGCGCCTGCTCTATGTAGACCCTGTGAATAAGAAAAAGATTGCCGATTCAAAAGGTATGGGCTTTTACAAAAAACAGATTCGTATTGCCTTACGCAATTGTGGTTTGATTGATCCCGAAAACGTTGACGAATACCTGGCAGCAGATGGTTACGAGGCCATGGGCAAGGTGCTCACGGAGATGACTCCCGATCAGGCCATACAGGAAATGATCGATTCCGGGTTGCGTGGCCGTGGGGGAGGTGGTTTCCCTACGGGTGTGAAATGGCAAATCGCCAGCAAAGTATCTGCAGACCAGAAATATGTGGTATGTAATGCCGACGAGGGCGACCCGGGGGCTTTCATGGACAGATCCATCCTGGAGGGGGACCCCCATTCTGTGCTGGAGGCCATGGTAATCAACGGATATTGCATTGGTGCCACCAGGGGACTGATTTACATCCGTGCGGAATATCCACTGGCCATTAACCGCCTGAAAATCGCCATTAACCAGGCCCGTGAATATGGCCTGCTGGGCAAAGATATCCTGGGCAGTGGTTTTGATTTTGATGTAGAGATAAGATATGGTGCAGGAGCTTTCGTTTGCGGTGAGGAAACTGCCCTGATACATTCCATGGAAGGTGAGCGGGGAGAGCCCACATTCAAACCACCCTTTCCCGCGCAAAGCGGTTATTTGGGTAAGCCCACCAACGTGAACAATGTGGAAACCTTTGCCAATGTGCCTGTGATCTATAACAAAGGTGCAAAATGGTTTGCCGGAATCGGCACCGAAAAATCAAAAGGCACCAAGGTATTTGCCCTGGCGGGTAAGATCAACAATGTAGGCCTTATTGAAATACCCATGGGCATCACCCTGCGCGAGGTGATCTTTGAGATTGGCGGAGGCATTAAGGATGGCAAGAAGTTTAAGGCAGTACAAACAGGCGGACCATCCGGTGGCTGTTTGACCGAAAAGCATCTGGATACACCCATTGACTTTGACAACCTGCTGGCTGCAGGGTCCATGATGGGATCCGGCGGAATGATCGTTATGGACGAAGACGATTGTATGGTGGCCGTGGCCAAATTCTATCTTGACTTTACCGTGGAAGAATCGTGCGGCAAATGTTCCCCCTGCCGGATCGGAAACAAACGCCTGTATGAACTGCTCGACAAGATCACCAAGGGACAGGCTGACAAAGAAGACATGGACAATCTGAGAAACCTCAGTATGGTAATCCGTGATACATCCTTGTGTGGTCTGGGGCAAACATCCCCAAACCCTGTTTTGTCTACCATGGATAACTTCATGGCTGAGTATATTGCCCATGTGGAAGAAGATCGTTGCCCTTCCGGCGTATGTAAAGACCTGATCCGTTATGAGATCATTCCGGAAAACTGTGTGGGCTGTACAGCATGCGCACGCAATTGCCCGGTAAACTGTATCGCCGGCGAACGCAAGCAGCTTCATACCATTGACCAGTCGCTGTGCATTAAGTGTGGCGCCTGCCTGGAGAAATGTAAGTTTAATGCAGTAGCAATCATCTAATCATCATAAGGACACAGAACAATGGAAATGATTAAATTAACCATAGATAACCGGACCGTCGAGGTTGAAAAGAGCACGACCATTTATCATGCTGCAAAGAAGCTGGATATTGAAATTCCCACGCTTTGCTATATGAACCTCGGCGATTTGAAAATAGAACACAAACCTGGCGGATGCCGTGTTTGCGTTGTGGAAGTGGAAGGTAGGCGTAACCTGGCCCCGGCATGTGCCACCGAATGCTATGAGGGCATGGTGGTGCAGACCCACAGCATCCGCGTATTGAATGCACGAAAAACCGTGTTGGAGTTGATCCTTTCCGATCACCCTTTCGACTGTTTGATTTGTGCCAAGAGCGGAAACTGCGACCTGCAGGACATGGCGATTAAAATGGGCGTGCGCAGCATCCCCTACCAGGGAGAGAAATCGACCTATAAGCCCGATTTCTCTCCGGCCATCATTCGTGATATGGACAAATGCATCATGTGCCGCCGTTGTGAGACCATGTGCAACGATTTCCAGACCGTGGGTGTGCTATCAGGCGTGAACAGGGGTTTTGAAGCCGTTGTGGCACCAGCCTTTGAGCGCGACCTTGACCACAGCGAATGTACCTATTGCGGTCAGTGCGTGGCTGTATGTCCCACCGGGGCGCTTACTGAAGTGGATCATACCACCCAGTTGGTCCGCGACCTGGCCGATCCCACCAAAAAAGTGGTGGCACAAACTGCACCAGCAGTGCGTGCAACTCTTGGCGAAGCCTTCGGTATGAAGCCCGGCACCCTGGTAACCGGGAAAATGGTAGCGGCCGTGCGCCGATTGGGTTTTGATTATGTGTTCGACACCGATTTTGCTGCCGACCTGACCATCATGGAAGAAGGTGCCGAGCTGCTGGACCGCCTGACCCGCTTTCTGGGCGGTGACAAAAATGTGAAGCTTCCTATGCTCACTTCCTGCTGCCCCGGCTGGGTCAACTTTTTTGAATATCATTTCCCGGATATGCGTGATATTCCTTCAACCGCGCGATCGCCGCAACAAATGTTCGGCTCCATAGCCAAAACCTATTTTGCCGATAAGATTAAAGCCAATCGCGAAGACATGGTGGTGGTATCGGTGATGCCATGCGTAGCCAAAAAGTACGAATGTACACGCGAGGAGTTTTCAGTGGATGGCAACCCCGATGTGGATTATTCCATCTCCACCCGCGAGCTGGCCATGCTCATCAAGCGTAGCAATATGGACTTTAACAGTTTGCCAGAGGAGGACTTTGACAAGCCCATGGGCGAATCTACCGGGGCCGCTGTGATCTTTGGCACTACAGGTGGTGTGATTGAAGCTGCCGTTCGTACGGCTTATGAGATACACACGGGTAAGACCCTTGAAAAGATCGACTTTGAACAATTGCGTGGCATAGACGGCATCCGGTCGGCCAGCGTGGATTTCGACGGGATAGAGATCAACATTGGTATTGCCCACGGCCTGGGCCATGCCCGCAAGTTGCTGGACGACATCAGGGCCGGCAAAAGCGAATATCATGCCATTGAGATCATGGCCTGTCCCGGTGGCTGCGTTGGTGGCGGCGGACAGCCCCTGCACCATGGCAATCCGGAAATTATCAAGGCCCGTCAGAAAGCCATTTACCAGGAAGATGCCGGCAAACCCATCCGTAAATCCCATAAAAACCCGGCAATAATCAAACTGTATGAGGAGTTTCTGGGCAAGCCCATGAGTGAAAAGGCACATCATTTGCTGCACACACATTATTTCGACAAAAAACTAAAAGATGTGCTACTTGACTAAAGATCGCGGTAAGCAATTCAGAGGTGTAATCAAAAAAACAGAACAATAATGACATCCATTAAATTAAAACTTAAAGAAAGCGAAGTGCAAAAACTCAGAGAAGTTGCCAAATCGTTCAATAATGCGCCCGGGGAGTTGATCAACGTGCTGCACAAGGCACAGGAGATCTTTGGTTACCTGCCGGCAGAGGTGCAGGAAGTTGTGGCTCAAGA
>PXAA01000117.1 GCA_003567205.1 Bacteroidales bacterium | reverse complement strand
TGAATGCACCATTTTACAAGCGATTTGATCATGATAAGCTGGACTGGCTCATGAAGGAGTTTCAGTTGCAATCAAACCATAAGCTGAATCAGCTTTCTTTTGGCCAGAAAAAGAAATTTTTGCTGGCATTTGGCCTGTCAACCTCCGCACGTTTGTTGCTGATGGACGAACCCACCAATGGATTGGATATACCTTCCAAAAGCCAGTTTCGACGGGTGATTGCCGCATCGCTGACTGACGAGCAAAGTGTGGTGATTTCCACACACCAGGTACGTGATCTGGAAACGCTCATTGATCCTGTTATTATTATTGATGAAGGAAAGATCATTTTCCAGCAGGGTCTTGAGCGAATTTCTTCAGCACTTGCTTTCGAGACCATTCCCGAGATCAAGGAAAACCTCCAGCCCATTTATTACGAAGAAGCCCTTGGTGGTTATGCAGCCATACTGCCCAATATCAAGGGCAAGGATACGAAAATGGACCTTGAGCTTCTATTCAATGGGGTTATTGCAAATACCAGGGGAATTAATCACGCATTTAAATCATAGGTAAAAATGGACACAAATAACATATTTAATATCAGGCGTTTGTATTTGCTTATAAGACGGCAATTATTGTCGAATGCCAATGCCTGGCTGATTGCTTTTGGTGCGGTGGCGGGATCCCTTTTGGTGATATCCCTATTCGTAGCCTATTTTCAGCCAGCCAGCCTGGCCGGCCTAACCGGCTTGTATTTTACCGTTATGTTTATCGGCGGGTATATCTTTACCAGCAATATATTTGCTGAATTGCACCAGGCACAGCGCAGTTACCAATACCTGACCCTGCCGGTGTCTATCACCGAAAGGGTATTCAGCGCCTGGATACTGACGGCCATTGTTTTCCCTTTGATAGCCCTTCTCAGCATGGCCCTGATTGTATTTATTGCCAACCTGGTGATGAACTTTACCTTTGATGTGGAGCCTTTCCAGAGTGTTTTCTCACCGGTCAGCTGGGCTTCCATTAAGGTATATCTGGTTACCCAGTCGGTTTTTCTGCTGGGAGCAGCCTATTTCAGGAAAAATAACTTCTTAAAGACGGTACTGGCCCTCTTTGTTATATCCATGATTATACAGACCATTCTGGCCTTATCTGCCTGGGCTATTTTCTCCCCATTGTCAGAAACAGGTGGATTTCAGATCGGGCCCCAGCACATGTCAGAACAAATGGAAAACCTGTTTCTGAACTATATACCCACTACTGCACGGATCATTTTCTGGTACCTGTTTGCTCCGTTTTTCCTGGTCGTTACATGGTTTAGCTTAAAAGAAAGGCAGGTGTAATTATGGAATTTAATGATAGCCAAGCGATTTATCTTCAAATAGCCGATCATTTCTGCGATCGCATCCTGAAAAAGCAATGGAAGGAAGGGGAGAAGATCCCTTCCATCAGGGATACCGCCGTGATGATGGAAGTAAACCCAAATACCGTTGTCCGGACCTTTAATTTCCTGCAGGACAGGGACATTATATTCAACAAAAGGGGTATTGGCTATTTTGTAGCCGAAAATGGCTTTAAAAAAACCCTGGCATTTAAAAAGGAAAACTTTGTCAATGAAGACCTGCCAAAGGTTTTTCATACCATGGACGTGTTGAAAATGCGCACTGCTGACCTGGAGCGGTATTACTCCATATACAAGGAACAAAACGTTAATGAATGATTTAAACCGTAAATGCAATGAAGACAGCAAATAAAATACTGATTACGGCCTTTTTGGCCATGGTGATCCTTATGATCGCTTTCATGTTTTACCTGCGTGCCAACCTCGACTTCGAAATCGTTGAAGGCAGTGGGAATGTTATACGTCAGGATAGGGAAATAGTTGATATTCAGTCTATTAATGTTCGGGGAAGACTGAATGTGCAACTGATTCAGGATACGCTTTGTCGCTTGTATATAGAAGCAGACGATAACCTGATGGAACTGGTTGTCACATCGTTATATGATGGTGTTTTGGATATTTCCCTTGAAAAAGCCGTCGACAAACAGGCGACAGTGGATGTATACATCCATGTTCATGACCTGGAGTCACTGCATGTGTCGGCCGGTGCAACGGTCAAAGCCGATGAAGCACTAAAAGGCACATATTTTGACCATCGTTTGCAGGCCGGTGCAAAAAGCACATTACATTTGCAGTATGATGAGGTGAACCTGAAACTGCAGGCAGGGGCTCTGAGCACTTTATCCGGCAGGGCCAATGCCATGACGGCTTATAGTGCGGCAGGTGCCGTCATTGAAGCAGGTAAACTGCAGGTAACGGATTGCGTGATAGAGTCCAAGGCGGGAGCTGTCAACAACCTTTACGTAACCGGTACGTTGTCAGGATCTGTAGGAAAGGGAGCTATTTTGCATTACAAAGGGGATCCCGAGTTGAAAAATTTCAGGCAGGAACGTGGTTCATCTATCGAAGTAAAGATTAACTGACAGGCAATTGTTAAAAAGGATCATTAAAAAAGCGTGCGTTCTGGCCGGAATAGACCTCACCAGGAACATGGCCTATGACAGGTACACTGAAAAGATCATGCAGAGTGTACTCAGGCCTGATTCTAACTGCATAGATGTAGGTAGCCACAACGGAGAGATTCTTGCCAGGATGATCCGATTGGCCCCAAATGGCCACCATTTTGCCTTTGAACCCATACCGGAATATTATAAAGGCCTTTTGAGGCATTATGGCAACCGGGCTACCGTGTTGCCATATGCCTTGTCTGACAAAGACGGAAAAACAAACTTTCATTTTGTGCGCAATGCACCGGCATACAGTGGCCTGAAAAAACGCAGTTATGCAACATCTGTGCCCGATATCCGCGAAATCAACGTGGAAACGCGTGCATTAGACAATGTTATTCCACCCGGTACCTGCATCCGCTTTATGAAAATTGATGTAGAAGGCGCAGAATATCTTGTTTTGAAAGGGGCCAGGGCGCTCATAAAAAACAGCCGTCCGGTAATCGTTTTTGAATTTGGACTGGGTGCAAGCGATTATTATCATACGAGCCCATCTGAAATTTACAAACTCCTGGTTGAAGAATGTGGGCTGCGGATTTCTTTATTAAAAAATTTTATTGGCAGAAAGGCTGTGCTTTCCTTTGAAGAGTTCAACAGACATTATCAGAAAAAAACCGAATACTATTTTATTGCCCATCCTTAAGCGACAAAGGGTATTTGCGTTTGTACATAAATGTTATATAATTAATATTATGTTAAGTAGGGTTTTTTAAGCAAACAGAGAAGCCTTTGAACGGCTCCCCTGTTACGGTATGTCTTGCTTATTAGCTATTCTTCGGTGCCAAAATACTTGAGGTACAATTCCTCGATCTCCCGTAGCTTCTCGGGTTGGTTGGTTCTTGCATACAATTCTACAAGAGAGATAACCACCGTGCGGTAACTCGGGTCATCTTCATCAATCATGGTAAGGGCCTCCTCCAGATAAGGCTGTGCCTCCAACCAGATTTCACGGAATTCTTTTTCGTCTTCTTCGTACCGGGCAAAATCCTGCGTTTCCCTTATTCGTTCTTCTGCCCTTTCAAAAAGTACCAGTCCTTTGTTAAAATACAGGGCACCAAGGTTATACATGGCATCAAAATAGTCCGGATTGAGTTCCAGGGCTTTTTCGTATGCCTTTACGGCTTCAACAAATGCGAACTCCCTCTCTTCAACTGTATACATGGTATCCTGGGCCATTTTGTCGTAATTGGCACCAAAGGCAAAGTAAAGGCTGGGATTGTCTGGGTCTCTCTGAATGGCCAAATCCAGAACTTTTTCGGCACTTTCAACATCGCCGGTAAATATATGGATGTTGGCTTCGGTAAAGATCAGATCCAGGTCCTCAGGGTAACGTTCACGACCTTCCCTGATATACTCGGTGCCCGCCAAAGTATCCCTCATAAACAGGGATATATTAGACAGTGATGAATAAATAAAGGGCTGGTCATATTCCATGCGTTTAAGGTCAAGATACATATCCCTGGCCCGCTCAAAATCACGGCCCAGCTCGGCAGCCAGGGCAGCATTATATAAGGTTGTGGTGTCTTTTGCATCAAAAGATTCGCCAATTTCATATGCCCGCAAAAAGTAATCACTGGCCTGGCCCCATTGTTCCTGGTTGTATGCATCCACCCCTTCATTGAAAATCAGTTCAGACAGGAATAGCATATTTTGCTGAATCTCAATAAGATAAGTATTATCCGTGTCGAGTTCAATAGCTTTTTTTATAGCTGCATCAGCCTTGTTAACAGGTCTTTCGGCCAACTGCCGGTACTCCGGTTCTTCACTCATGGCAATGTTTATGTATAACCGCGCCTGCAAAATCCAGATTTCAGGATCTTCCAATATTTCTTCATACTCCATGGCGGCTTCAATATTCTCTTTGGCATCGGCCAGATTTCCCCGGTTCAGATTACGGTCAGCACGCCGCATATCCCTACCCTGGGCAAAGACCACGGTTGTGGAGATAAAAACAATTATCAAAAGAAATACAATGCGTTTCATTGGTTTGTTTTTTTGTTTTTACTAAAAATTTTGTTCAGCAAAATTAGAAATTATTTAATACATGACAATTATAGACTAGATTTTACTCTTCATTGTCGCCATTATTGTCCTCTTCATTATCATCTTCTTCATTATGCACGTTCAGGGCCTTTTCCTGGACTTTGGTAACGGCTGCGATCTTATCATTGTTTTTGAGCGTAATGAGTTTAACGCCCTGTGTGGCACGTCCCATTTCACGCAAACCCGAAACAACCAGCCTGATGGTGATGCCCGATTTGTTGATGATCATCAGGTGGTCGTTGTCCTGAACGTTGACCATGGCAATAAGCGGCCCCGTTTTTTCTGTAATGTTCAGGGTTTTAACACCTTTTCCTCCCCTGTTTGTAATCCGGTATTCGTCAAGGATGGAGCGTTTTCCGAATCCTTTGTCGCTTACTGCCAGAATGCTGCTCATGGGATCTTCAACACATACCATGCCAATAACTTCATCATCTGGCCCGGCCAGGGTAATGCCCTTCACCCCGGATGCATTCCTTCCCATGGCCCTTACGACATTTTCCTTAAAGCGGATGGCCTTGCCGCTTCTTAACCCGATCAGGATCTCGTTTTCGCCATTTGTCAGGGAAGCTTCAAGGAGTTCATCCCCTTCGCGGATACTGATGGCAATGATCCCGTTGGCTCTTGGCCTGCTGTAAGCCGATAAATTGGTCTTTTTGATAATGCCTTGTTTGGTGCAAAGAATGATGAAATTGTTGTTGGTATAATCCTGGTCTTTCAGATCTTTTACATTAACAAAGGCTTTGATTTTATCATCCGATGGTATGTTTATCAGGTTCTGTATGGCACGCCCCTTAGTGGTTTTTGCCCCTTCGGGAATCTCGAAAACACGCATCCAGAAACATTTGCCCTGCTCAGTAAAGAACAACAGGTAATTGTGATTGGATGCCACAAACAGGTGTTCAACAAAATCGTCATCACGCGTTACCGACCCTTTGCTGCCCCGGCCTCCCCTGCCCTGCGTGCGGAATTCAGCCAGCAGGGTGCGCTTGATATACCCCATATGTGATATGGTAATCACCACATCCTCATCCGGAATGGTATCTTCAATGCGAAAATCGTTGGCAGTGTATTCTATCTCGGTGCGGGTTTTGTCACCGAACTTTTCTTTGATCTCTAAAAGCTCGTCTTTGATGATATTCATCCTTAGGGTAATGTCAGCCAGTATGGACTTATAAAATTCAATTTTCTGAAGCAAGTCTTCGTACTCTTTCTGGATCTTGTCTCTTTCCAGGCCAGTCAGGCGTTGCAAACGCATATCCAGGATGGCACGGGCCTGAATATCAGTAAGGGAAAATTGCTCAATCAGGCCGGCTTTGGCCTCATCCGGTGTTTGTGATGCGCGGATCAGGGCGATTACCTCATCAATGTGATCCAGTGCAATCAGCAGGCCTTCCAGGATGTGTGCACGTTTTTCGGCTTCGCGCAACTCGTATTCGGTCCGCCGGCTTACCACATCGTGGCGATGATCTACGTAATACCTGATTAGTTCCTTGAGGTTCAGCAACATGGGTCTGCCATTCACCAGGGTAATATTGTTGACATTGAAAGAAGATTGCAGGCCGGTATGCTGGTACAACAGATTTAGTACAACATTGGGAATAGCATCTTTACGCAATTCATATACGATTCGCAGGCCTTTGCGGTCAGATTCATCCCTGATGTCGGTGATGCCGTCAATTTTTTTGTCATTGACCAGATCAGCGGTACGTTTGATCATTTCGGCCTTGTTGACCTGGTAGGGTATGGAGGTGACAATAATGGCTTCTTTCCCGTTATCCAGGGCATCCATGTTTGCTTCGCCACGCATTACAATGCGTCCGCGGCCTGTGTGGTAGGCGTCTTTTACCCCTTCGTATCCGTATATAAGGCCTCCGGTGGGGAAGTCAGGCGCTTTAATATGTTCCATCAGCCCGTCAATGCTGATGTCGTTGTCGTCGATGTAAGCGATCACACCATCCACCACCTCGCCCAGATTGTGCGGGGGCATATTGGTGGCCATCCCAACAGCGATTCCCGAAGATCCGTTCACCAGCAGGTTGGGGATTTTTGCAGGCATTACCGTTGGTTCCTTGAGCGTATCATCAAAATTCAGCTGAAAATCTACCGTTTCTTTGTCAATATCGGCCAAAAGTTCCTCAGATACTTTTTGCATACGCGCTTCGGTGTAACGCATGGCTGCGGGACTGTCCCCGTCTATGCTGCCAAAGTTGCCCTGGCCGTCCACCAGGGGGTATCGCAATGACCAATCCTGTGCCATACGCACCATGGCATCGTATACTGAGCTGTCTCCGTGGGGATGGTACTTACCCAACACTTCCCCTACAATTCTGGCTGATTTCTTATACGACCTGTTGCTGAATACGCCCAATTCATACATCCCGAACAATACCCGGCGATGGACCGGTTTCAATCCGTCGCGTACATCCGGCAAAGCCCTGGAAACGATGACTGACATGGCATAATCAATGTATGCCGTCTTCATCTGATCCTCAATATTTACTTTTGTGATTTTTTCTTCCGACATTCTGAAAAATCGATAAATTAAACCAATAAAAACCGCTGAAAAATAATCACACGAAAATACGCTTTTTTTCCTTACGGAACGTTATATTTTAAAGGTATTTACCAATGAATTTTCTAACAATTGCCGTTAATTATTGTTAATAAGATAGAGTTGGTTTTTGCATTTTGATTAATATTGTAGATGATTTCAATTGTAAGCAAAAATATTTAAGCAGAAATATTATGGAAGCAAAATTTTCGCCCGTGGTTAAAGATGTGATCACTTATAGCCGTGAAGAAGCTTTGCGCAATGGCAACGACTATATCGGGATCGAACATTTTTTATTGGGTTTGATTCGTGAAGGGGAAAATGTGGCCATTCAGTTACTGACTCAATTGGGCATTGACCTGATCGACATAAAAAAAACCATTGAAAAGACAATAAAGGGGCAATCTCCCCAAAACCGTAACCTTGAGAATATTCCACTGGTAAAACAGGCAGAACGGGTGCTGAAGATTACCTATCTGGAAGCCAAATTGTTCAATAGCGAGTTAATTGGTGCCGAACATTTGTTATTATCCATTTTGAAAGACAATGACAACCTGGCCACCCGATTGTTAAATCAACAAGGGATCGATTATCAGTTGATTAAAGAAGAAATCAGAAATATGCAACAAGCGTTTTCTGAAAAATCTCCGCCCAAAGAAATTCGTGATGAGCTGACACCCAGTGAAGACGATGATGCTTCGGAAGGCGGCGGATTCGGTAGTTCGATCAAAAAGGGCAGCGAAAAATCCTCTACCCCCGTCCTGGATAATTTTGGACGTGATCTGACAAGGGCAGCCGAGGAAGATCGCCTGGACCCAGTTGTGGGTAGAGAAAAAGAGCTTGAACGCATTGCACAGATCCTGTCGCGGAGGAAAAAAAACAATCCCATTCTCATCGGAGAACCCGGTGTTGGTAAATCGGCCATTGCGGAAGGCCTGGCTTTGCGGATTATACAGCGGAGAGTAAGCCGCGCTTTATTCAACAAACGAATCGTAACGCTTGATCTGGCCTCGTTGGTGGCGGGCACCAAATACAGGGGGCAGTTTGAAGAACGCATGAAGGCACTGCTCAATGAGCTGGAGAAAAACCCCAATGTCATTCTGTTCATTGATGAATTGCATACCATTGTGGGTGCCGGGGGTGCATCCGGATCTTTGGATGCGTCCAATATGTTTAAACCAGCCCTTGCCCGTGGTGAAATTCAGTGCATCGGGGCCACAACCATGGATGAATATCGCCAGCATATTGAAAAAGACGGAGCCTTGGAACGACGTTTTCAAAAGAT
Organism: Bacteroidales bacterium; assembly: GCA_003567205.1. GTDB lineage: Bacteria > Bacteroidota > Bacteroidia > Bacteroidales > UBA7960 > PUPG01. The sequence continues at coordinate 9,977 of PXAA01000117.1, read as the reverse complement.
CATCATCGATCCTACGACCGCTGAAGAAACCATAGAAATCCTCAACAACATCAAATCGAAGTATGAAGACCATCACCTGGTGAAATATGCCGATGATGCCATTAAGGCCTGCGTATATCTGACTGACCGGTATGTGAGCGACAGATATTTGCCCGACAAAGCCATAGATGCGCTGGATGAGGCAGGTTCACGTGTTCACATAACCAATATAAGGGTTCCTGAAGCCATCATCAATATTGAGGGAAAGATAGATGAGGTACGTGAAGAAAAAACCAGGGCCATCAAAAGTCAGAAATATGAGCAGGCGGCCAAGTTCCGTGACCAGGAGCGTGAGCTGATGGATCAGCTGGAATTAGAAAAACGAAAGTGGGAAGAAGAATCCCAGTTGCATCGAGAGGTGGTGAGCGACCAGAACGTTTCCGAAGTGGTTTCCATGATGACGGGTGTTCCCGTCCAACGCGTTGCACTTAATGAAAGCGAACGGCTTATCAATATGGAAAAAGATCTGGAGAAGAGCGTTATCGGCCAGAAAGATGCCATCCGAAAAATTGTCAAAAGCATACGCAGGAACCGCGCGGGCCTCAAGGATCCTACTAAGCCCATCGGCTCCTTCATTTTTCTGGGACCTACAGGGGTGGGAAAAACCCACCTGGCCAAGGTCCTCTCCCACCACCTCTTCGATTCTGAAGATGCCATTATACGTATCGATATGAGCGAATATATGGAGAAGTTTGCCGTGAGTCGTCTGGTGGGTGCGCCTCCCGGGTATGTGGGCTATGAAGAAGGCGGACAACTTACCGAGAAAGTACGCAGGAAACCTTATTCCGTATTGCTGCTGGATGAAATTGAAAAAGCGCATCCGGATGTTTTCCACCTGCTGCTGCAAATGCTTGATGACGGTCAACTTACAGATAGCCTGGGACGCCGGGTGAACTTTAAGAACACCATTATCATCATGACATCCAACATTGGTTCAAGGCAGCTTAAAGATTTCGGAATGGGTGTCGGGTTCAACACACCAGCCAGACAGGCGGCCTCCAAAGAATACACTCAGAGCGTGATTAAAAATGCACTAAAGAAAACATTTGCCCCTGAGTTTCTGAACCGTGTTGACGATGTGGTGATCTTTGACAACTTGCTGAAAGAGCATATTTTCAAGATCATCGATATTGAACTGAAGAAACTCTTTAAGCGCATTGATGACCTGGGCTACCAGATCAAACTGACAGATGTTGCCAAAGAATTTATTGCCGAGAAAGGATGGGACCCCTCTTTCGGGGCCAGGCCACTGAAACGGGCTATCCAAAAATACCTGGAGGATCCGCTGGCAGAGGAGATTATCCGCGCCAAGATGACGACCGGTGATGTCATCGAGGTGGATTACAAAAAAGATAAAGAGGAGGTCTCCATTAAAGTTATTTCCGCTAAAGCAGAGAAACAGAAATCCGGAGGGAAAAAGAAAGATGCATAGGATCTTTGACCCGGCTAAAACTTATATTGATTGTCCTCAATGAGTTTGGCTGCGATGCGGCGGCGGGCTTCCTTTACATTGACACCCTCAAGCGTTGTCAGTGTTGACAGTGCTTTTACCAAACGGGCCGCTTCATTATCACCGGCAAAAGAATAAACAGCATCCATGCCCAGTTTCCTGATTTTGTTGGTGGCATCGTATAGATAAACATCCAGGATGTCCTTATACAGGGCTGCCTCCTCCCCTTTCATGGGTTCAATTTTCTCCACCCGCAAGGCCAGCGATTCGGAGATATAGATCTCAGTGATGATGTCGGCGATATTGTTCAAGACCTCCTGTTCCCGGACCAGTTTCCTGCCAAAAGCCTGGTTTGCACCGTGAATGACCAGCATGGCTACTTTTTTCAGGTTTTTCATAGTGCGTAGTTTTTCCTGATAATAGCTCTCCCCTGCTTGTTTGCCGTCTGTAATGGCATCCATCTGGTCAAACAATTGTTCTGCCATGTCAAACATGTTAAAATCGCCTTTTGTAGCGCGTTTCAGGGCGGTATCTGTGATCAGGATCCGGTTGATCTCGTTGGTGCCTTCGAAAATTCTGTTGATGCGCGAGTCGCGGTAACCCCTTTCTACATTCATTTCGGCCGAATAGCCCATACCCCCGTGAATCTGAACAGCTTCATCCGCAACAAAGTCAAGGACTTCAGATCCATATACCTTCAATATGGCATCTTCCACTGCATAATGGCTGATGGCTTCGATGGCGGCACGGCCTTCATCGCATGCTTCTTTTTGCTTGAGTTTGTCCATTAGCATGTCAATGTCTTTGCTCACCCTGTAAATGGCCGATTCATGGGCAAATGTACGGATCACCATTTCCGCCAGTTTGTGTTGAATGGCGCCGAATGTGGAGATCAGCACCGAAAATTGTTTGCGTTCGTTGGCGTATTTTACAGAATCAGTAATGGACATTTTGGCTGCACCGATTACATTGGCTCCCAGTTTCATCCTACCCATATGCAGGATGCTGAGTGCAATGCGGAAGCCCTCCCCCCTGGCACCAAGCATGTTTTCTGCGGGAACCTTTACATCGTTGTAATAGATCTGGGCCGTGGATGATCCCTTGATGCCCATTTTGTGTTCGTCCGGACCGATGACCACTCCGGGCAGGTCGCTATCCACAATAAATGCACTCAGGATACGGTCGTTGTCAATTTTTGCAAAGACCACCTGTGTGTCGCAAAAACCGGCATTGGTGATCCACATTTTCTGGCCATTTAAAATATAGTGTTTGCCATCTTCAGATAGTGTGGCGCTACTTTTTCCTGAGTTGGCGTCGCTGCCGGCACCGGGTTCGGTCAGGCAATATGCGCCAAGCAATTCACCGGTGGCCAAACGGGTCACATACTTCTCCCTTTGTTCATCGTTGCCATAATACATAATAGGCAGGGTGCCGATTCCGCAATGGGCCATGAAGGCAACAGAAAACGAAAACCCTGCGCCAATGGTTTCAGCAGCGAGCATTTGGGTGACAAATGACTGGCCGAAACCACCATATTCCTCCGGAAGGGATATCCCCATCAGGCCCAGTTCACCTGATTTTTTGAGTATTTCCTTCATTAATTCCCTGTCTCCCAGATCCAGTTTATCCAGGTTGGGATATACCTCGGTTTCCAGGAAGTCCTTGCACGTTTGCGCAATCATCTGTTGTTCCTCATCAAATTCTTCAGGAACAAACACATCACTGGCTTCTACCTCTCTTACAAGGAATTCTCCGCTTTTCAGGTACTCTTTTTTATCCATGGTCAGATTTGTTTTGTATTTTTAATTGTTCAAAGCAAAGGCAATAAGTTCTGCAATATCGTAGTTTTTTACGTTTTCTTCGCGATTTTTGTATTTGATGCCATCGGTAAGCATTACCATACAGAACGGACAGGCTGTTGCAATGATTTCCGGTTCTGTTTTAAGGGCTTCCTCGGTGCGTTCAATGAAGATCTCCTTATCCCCCTTTTCGGCCTCTTTGAACATTTGCCCTCCCCCTGCCCCGCAACACAGGGCAAAGTGCCTGTTTCTTTCCATTTCTATCAAATGGCCTGATAACATTCGCAGAATATTTCTGGGTGGCTCACAAATGTCGTTGGCCCGTGCCAGGTAACAGGGATCATGGTAAGTAATGCGCACATTGGCATATTTGGTCAGATCGGGCTTCAGCCTGCCTTCTGAAATGGCCTGGTCAAGAAAATGTATATAACTGATCACCTGATAATTCCCGCCAAGATCCGAATACTCGTTTTTAAATACGTTGTAGCAATGGGGACAAATGGTGATGATTTTTTTGATCCCATAGGATGCGAACAATTCAATCAGCTGAAGGGCCTGCATCTGGAACAACATTTCGTTTCCTGCGCGGCGGGCAGGGTCTCCGGTGCAGGATTCTTCGGTGCCCAGTACGGCATAGCTTGTACCGAGGTGGTTCAGGATGGATGCAAAGGCCTTGGTGACCTTTTTGTATCTGTCGTCGAAGGCACCGGCACAGCCCACCCAGAACAAATACTCCGGCTGTTCTCCCCCGGCCGCCAAATCAGCCATCACCGGCACATCTATTTTTTCCCTTATATCCATATATTATCCCCTAACCCGTAATTTTTTACAACTAAACACTAATTACTAAATACTAAATACTAATTACTAATTACTGGCTACTTATTTCCCTGCTGTCCACTGCAGACGGTCTTCATTGGAAAACTGCCAGGGGGCCCCATTATTTTCAATATTTGAAAACGTGGCATTGATCTCCCCGGGTGCCGCTGCTTGTTCCATGACCTGGTACCTTCTCAGCTCCAGGATTATTGCCAAGGGATCTATATTCACCGGACATTCCTGTACGCAGGCGTTACATGTGGTGCATGCCCAGAGCTCCTCGTCCGTAATCCGGTCTAACAATGTTTCTCCGTTTGTAGAATCCTGGCCTGACTTACGAATATGTTTCCCAATTTCTTCAATCCGGTCGCGCACATCCATAACCACCTTTCGCGGTGAGAGTTTTTTGCCGGTAATGCTGGCCGGACAGCTGGATGTACAGCGGCCGCATTCTGTACAGGTATAGGCATCCATAAGGTGTTTCCAGGTAAGGTCGGTGGCATCTTTTGCCCCGAACTGGCCAATGTCTTCTTCTTCTGTAACAATGGTTTCTGCCGAGGAGGGGTCCAGCATCATTTTAACTTCGTTGGTAATGGAAGGCATGTTTATCATCTTCCCAAGCGGATCCAGTTTGGAATAAAAAACATTGGGAAAAGACAGGAAAATGTGAAAGTGCTTGGAATAAGGGATATAATTCAAAAATATCAATACCCCGATAATATGAAACCACCAGCTGGTCCTTTCCAGGTTCACCAGGGCACTGTCTGACATGCCGGCAAACCATGGCTGCATCAGGTCACTGACCAGAAATGTGCCTGTTGCGGCATAATGGGCACCTCCCCTGGCTTGCAGCAGGCCGTCGGCTGCATTCATTACCAGGATAGAGCTCATCAAAAGGATTTCTGTAAACAGGATGATGTTGGCATCGGAACGGGGCCAGGCGGTCAGTTCCCTTCCCCGGAAACGCCAGAGTCTTAAAAGGTTTCTTCGGACAAGGAAAATAACGCAAGCAAGGATAACCAGCACAGCCAGTATTTCAAATATGGAGATCAGCACCGGATAAAGCGATCCCAGAAAAGAAAGGATCCTGTGGGTGCCAAAGATACCATCGATCATGATCTCCAGCATCTCAATATTGATGACGATGAAGCCAACATATACAAAAATATGCAGTATGGCCGATATGGGCCTGCTTGTCATTTTGGACTGGCCAATGGCCACCCATGCCATAAGCCGCCACCTGCGTTTTTTCTGATCGTTGATGCGCTGCTTTTTACCCAACTTGATATTCCGGGAAATCCGGTTGACATTTTTGGTAAACAGCCACACCGCAAGAATGAGCAAAAGGCTGAAAATGAAACTTGATACCATGGAAAAGACTTTGGTCTGTTGACTTGTTGACTGGTTTGATTGCTCAGGCAGATTTTGCCTTCCGGAGTGCTTCCACCAATTTGGGCAACACCTTGGTTGCATCACCCACGATGCCATATTGTGCCGCTTCAAAAATCGGGGCATCCTTGTCGTTGTTGATGGCAACAATGTATTTGGACGCGCTGATTCCTGCCAGATGCTGGGTAGCTCCTGATATTCCAATGGCGAAATACAGATTGGGTGCAATGATCTTACCGGTTTGACCGGTATGCTCCTCATGCGGTCTCCAGCCTTCGTCTGATACCGGTCTTGAACAGGCCGTAGCGCCATTGAGCAATCCTGCAAGTTCTTCAATTGGTCCCCAGTTGTCGGGAGATTTCATTCCCCGTCCGCCGGATACCACGATCTCTGCATCGCTCAGCAACAGCTTACCTGTTTGTATTTGTACATCTTTTATTGATGTTTTGGGAGCGATCCCTGCCAGATCTGCTTCGGCTTTTTCAATAACCATGTCTGCCGGCTTTTCAATCAGATCAAAAGAGTTCTGTGCCAGGGTGATGATCTTTGTTTCTGTTCTAAGTTCCAAGCCAGCCAGCGCATTACCGGAAAATACCCGTTTTTTAATGACAAAAGGCGAAAGCTTTTCCGGTAGTTGACCCACGCCAGAGGCAACGGCCGCCTTCAGACGCACGGACAGCCTCGGGGCCAAAGATTTCCCGGCGTTGTTATTGGCCAGGACAAGGAGCTTTGCAGATTCGCGGCTTGCAATGTCTGCAATAACTTTTGTATATGTTTGTGTGTCAAACTGTTTTAAGGCATCGTTTTCTATGGCAATCATCTTTTTTATGCCATATCCTGCCAGTTTTTCCAGTTCGTCACGGTCCACCTGCCCAATGGAGACAGCAATGGGATCCATATTGAGCATTTCGGCAAGCCTGGATGCATAAGAGGCAAGTTCAAAAGACAATTTTTTGAATTTTCCGTTCCAGTTTTCGGTATATACTAGTACTGACATATGTTTTCTTTGATTAGGGATGGAATTATAATTTACGGTGCTCAAATCACTTTGGCTTCGTTTTGAAGCAGGGTGATCAATTGTTCCGGATTGTCAGGGTCAATAAAATTACAGGCAGGTCTTGGTTGCGGCGGTTCAAACGCCAGGGTTTGCGATAAGGGTTCAACCGGGGCGCTTTCTACGATCTGAATCGGTTTCTTGCGGGCCATCATAATACCTCTCATGGCTGCAATCCGGGGTTCTTTGGCGATCCCTTTCTGGACAATGCCAACAAAGGGCGTTGGCAAGGCAATCATTTCCTTGCCCCCGTCAATTTCCCTGCTTACCTGTACCTGACCGTCTTTAACATCCAGGTTTGATATCCCGGATACAGACGGGTAATTGAGAAATTCTGCCAGCATGCCCCCAACATTGGATCCGTTGTAATCGCTCGACTCGATGCCGCATAAAATAATATCAAAAGATCCCGCCTTTACCACTTCTGCCAACTGGGCGGCCACCTGGTATGCATCCAGGGCTTCTGTATCAACCCTGTAAGCATCGTCGGCACCTATGGCAAGGGCTTTGCGTATGGTTGGTTCTGTTGACACCGGCCCCACAAGGGCTACGGAAACTTTGGCAACACCAGACGAAGCGTCGTCTTTTAATTCAAGCGCGCGTGTCAATGACAATTCATCCCAGGGGTTAATTACCCATTGGATGCCTGTCGTATCGAGCCTGGTGTTATTGTCTGTAAACTTGACCTTGGTGGTGGTGTCGGGAACCTGACTGATACATACTAAAATATTCATAATTAATAGATTAGGTTACATTTTCGGGCACATACCCTTCGCCGCATTCTACGAAAGAAGGATCCTGCCTTTCAATTAACGTATTTGAGGGGGACAAATATAAACAATTATTCTTTTTTCTTGCCCATGACCCGCTCCCTTTCGATGATGTCGTCAAAGCATTCTCCCTGGCAGGTAAAGCAGCTCTGGATCAGGGTTTCACTGATACCCATGGTGGAATAGCCCCCATCGTGGAACAGGTTTTGCATAGTTACCTTTTGCGTGAGGTCCGAAAACATCATGATGCAATAGTCGGCACAATCTTCAGAAGAGGCATTGCCCAGGGGCGACATGCATTGGGCGTAGGCATAAAAACTTTTAAAGCCGCCCACCCCGGTACCGGCTGTGGTAATGGTCGGCGATTGTGAAATGGTGTTGACCCTTACTTTTTTCTTTTTCCCGTAATGATAACCAAAACTTCTGCAGATAGATTCCAGCATGGCCTTGGCCTGCGCCATATCGCTGTAGGTAGAGAAAGTTCGTTGGGCCGCGATGTAACTCAAGGCGATTACAGATCCCCACTCGTTAATAACATCCATTTTGTATGCGACCTGTAAGAGTTTATGCAGCGAAATGGCCGATACATCCATGGTCTTCATCATATAATTATAGTCCAGATCGGTGTATCGCAAACCTTTTCTGACATTGGGTGACATTCCAATGGAATGAAGTAAGAAGTCAATATTACCCCCAAGGATGTTTCTGCTTTCCTGAAACAGGTTTTCAATATCATCCACCTGGGTTACGTCGGCCGATATGACTTCGCTGTTGGTTTGTTTACCCAGTGTAAAAATATCTCCTTTTCTCAGCGCTATCGGTGCGTTCGACAGTACAAAGGTGGCCCCTTGCTGGTGGGCTTTTTCGGCTACTTTCCATGCAATGGAGTTGGCATCGAGGGCGCCCAGGATAACTCCCTTCTTGCCTTTAAGCAGATTTTTAATCATATTATTTTATTTAGATAATTAATTTCCTTTGTTAAAGATAAGTTCTTTTGCGGTTTCTACCATTTTTTCTGTGGGTTTTTCCCCACCCAGCATTTTTGCCAATTCGGTGATACGCTGTTCTGTATCCAGAGGCTTCATGTGGGTGCGGGTTTGGCCATTGGCCACATTTTTATACACAAGAAGGTGTGTATCTCCCCTGGATGCGATCTGGGGCAGATGTGTTATGGCCACGACCTGCATCTTGCCGCTCATCTGGTGAAGGATATTGGACACCTTTGTGCTGGTTTCGCCTGATATGCCCGTGTCTATCTCGTCAAATATGATGGTGGGAAGTAACTTTTTCCGTGAAATCATGCTCTTTATGCTAAGCATGACCCTGGAAAGTTCGCCGCCGGAGGCCACCCTGGATATTTCCTGCATGTTGCCGCCAACATTAGCATTGAACAAGAATACTATTTTGTCTTTGCCGTTTATGCTCAGCGAGTCGGTGGTTTCCTGCACGATCTGGAAACGGGCGTCGGGCATTCCAAGGTTTTTGAGTAAGTCAAGGATTTCATCCTGTATCCCTGAGATGGCGATGTTCCTTGCATGGGAAATATCTGCAGCCATCACTTGTAAATTGTTTTCGATTTGTTCGACCTCTGTTTCCAGTTTGTTGATTTGTTCTTCCAGTGAGATGCTGGCGCTGATCTTTTTATGGAAATCATCCCTGATCTTCAACAGGCTTTCCACATCCGTTACATGGTGTTTCATCAACAAATTGTTAATTTGATCCAGTTTGGATTCAAGTATGGCAGCATGATGCGGGTCGTGTACAATGTTGTCCTTTATTTTGCTGGCTTCCTCTGCAATATCCTTTGTTTCGATCATCACAGATTCAAGACGGCGGCACAAATCCCCATAATCCTTTCCGAACCTTTCCAACGGCTGAATCAGCGACAGGATCTCCTTGATGACATCAAGCACATTGGGTTCAGCATCACGCAACAAGTAGCATGTTTTCTCCAGGTTAAACAGTATTTCTTCCGCGTGTCTCAAAATACTTACCTCCTCCTCCATTTGTTTGAATGTTTCCGGATCGGGATTCGCCTTATCCAGTTCATCAAACTGAAATTGGTTATAATCCAGATCAGCCCTGGCTGCACGCTCAGCTTTCCGGATTTCTTCAAGTTCCTGATGTTTTTGCAGAAATTTCCTGTACAGTGCCTGGTACGATTCAATACAATCGAGGTGTTTGGCATAACTATCGATCACATCAAACTGGAAAGAGGAGGTTCCCACCAACAGACTTTCGTGCTGGGAGTGAATGTCGATCAGGCGTTCTGCAATGCGCCTCATGGCCTGAAGGTTCACCGGGGTGTCATTAATAAAGGCCCTGGATTTGCCGTTGGGGGTTATTTCACGTCGAAAATAGCTAATGTCTTCGTAATCAAGGTCATACGTATCAAATAAAGGCTTTACATCTGTGTTTATCAGATCAAAGCTGCCTTCAATGATGCATTTTTTTGATTTGTTGTTGAGTATACCCGTATCGGCACGTTCCCCAAGTATCATGGAAAGGGCCCCGAGTACAATGGATTTTCCTGCGCCGGTTTCCCCTGTAATGACGGTAAGTCCTTCGCCAAATTCGGTATCCAGCTTGTGAATTAACGCATAATTCTCAATGAGTAAGTGTTTGAGCATACCAGCTTTGGAATAGAGATCAAATAC